>NZ_JBEXID010000007.1:0-192235 GCF_040608395.1 Streptomyces sp. NPDC005181 | reverse complement strand
GACGGGCAGCTGCCCGTCCCCGGCCGAAGTATGACGGCGCGATGAGGCGTACCTACGCGTCGAGACCGATGGCGAAGGCGGCCTCCAGGTCGTGCTGCGAGTACGTACGGAACGCAACATGCGTGTCGGTGCCCTCGACGCCCGGGATCTTGCTGATCCGGCCGGGGATGACGTCCGCCAGATCATCGTGCTTGGCCACCCGGACCATGGCGATCAGGTCGTACGTACCGGTGACCGAGAAGACCTCGCTGACGCTGTCCAGCGCCGCGATGGACTCGGCGATCTCGGGAATCCGGTCCACGCTGGTTTTGATGAGCACGATCGCGGTGATCACGGCTGACTTTCTCCCTCGGTGGCCGTGGCTGGAGTCTTCACTCTAGCCCCACCGCGGTAGCGCCCCCAGGCGTAGAGGAAGCCGGTGGCGAAGCCGACCACATGGGCGAGATAGGCCACCCCCGGACCGCTGCCCGCACCCTGCGCCGCCATCCACTGCAGGACGAACCAGAAGATCAGCACGATCCAGGCGGGGAAGCGCAGCGGCAGGAAGAACAGGAACGGGAAGAGGCTGGTGACCCGGGCCTGGGGGAACAGGTACAGGAACGCCCCGAGCACCGCGGAGATCGCTCCTGACGCGCCGACGAGGGTCTGGTCGGAGTCGGCGTGCGCCGCCGCGTACGCCAGCAGGGCGAGATAGCCGCAGCCGAGATAGAAACAGGCGAACCCGGCATGGCCCATCCGTTCCTCGGCCATCGCCCCGAAGACGTACAGGAACAGCATGTTGCCGAGCAGATGCAGCCAGCTGCCGTGCACGAAGAGTGCGGTCAGCGGGGTGAGCAGGGCGTGCGCGGAGCCGCCCCACAGTTCGGCCGGGATCACCCCCCAGCGTTCGAAGTACCCGGCCTGAGCGGCGAGCAGGGTGTCGGCCGTGCCGTACGTGGGGTTGAACCCGGAGAGCGGACTGATCAGGAAGATGGCACAGCACAGGCCGATGAGGGCATACGTCACCGGGGCACCGCCCGTAGTGGCGGCGCGCAGGAGCCTGCCGGTCAGTCCGCCCGTCACAGCCCGCCGCTCGATCATGAACAGAGCATGACGCAAGGTGATGGAACGGGGCAGACCGCCTCGCCGTGCCGATGGGTATGCACAAGGCCGTAGGGTTACAGCAGGACATCCGCAGTTCGACGGCGCACCGCGAAATCCTTGGCAGGCAGCAGCACGACGCTCGACGAAAGAGGACGCAACGATGACGACGGTTCCCCAGCCGACCGACGGGACCCGCTGGCGCTGCACGCTCTGCGGGAATCTCACGCGTTTCGATGTGACGCGCTCCTCCAAGGTTGTCGAATACGTGCATCTCGACCTTGCCGGAGAGGCGACCGTGGAAGAACGCGAGGTGGTCAGTGAGACCATCGAGTCGGTGCGTTGTCGTTGGTGCAACGCGGTGGACCGGATCGAACTCGTCGACAGGCCGGGTGCCGACTCCTGACGGGGCCGTGCGGACAGACATTTGGGGTGACGGATCGTGGAGCAGCCCGGTAGCGGCGCCGAGCCGGCCAATGGAGCCGGCGACGCCGTCGAGGCGCTCGACCGCCCGCTGCCCGAAGGCGTACGGCGGCGGGTCGTCGCGTTCGTCTCGGACGCGTTCGGCGGCCTCACGGTCACTGAACTCCCGGCCCAGCTGAGGCAGTACGCCCGCTTCACCCCGACCCGGCGCGCCAAGTTCGCCGGGAACGCGATGGCGGCCGCCCTGGAGAGCGACACCCTGTTCCGTCAGCGCATCGGCGAACGGCTCCGGGAGTCCCAGCCCGAGCTGACCGCCGCTGTGGAGGCCGGGTCGCCGCCCGCTGCCGCCGACCCCGTCGATGTGGCCGCCGCGGCCTATGTGCTGCGCCCGGTCGGCTGGGTGAAGCTGGTCGCCGCCGCCGGCGAGGAGGTCCAGCGGGCCGACGCCGAACGGGCCGACGAGGAGGGCCGGCGCGAACTGGAACGGCTGCGCGAGGAACTCGCCCAGGCCCGGATCCAGACGAAGAGCGAGACCGAACGGCTCCGCGGCGAACTGGACGCGGCCCGCAAGGAAGCAGACGCGCTGCAGCGCAAACTTCGCTCTGCCCTGAGTGAGGTCAAGCGCGGTGAGGCCGCGGTCCGCCGGGGCAAGGCCGAGACCGAGACCGTACGGACCGAGGCGGCCGCCCGGATCTCCGCGGCCGAGAGTGAGACCCGGCGGCTGCGGGCCCGGCTCGGGGAGGCGGAGGCGTCCGTCGAGGCGAGCCGCAGGGCCGCCAGGGAGGGCCGCTCGGTCGAGGACATGCGACTGCGACTCCTGCTCGACACGGTGCTCGACGCGGCCCGCGGGCTGCGCCGGGAACTTGCCCTGCCGCCCTCTTCGATCCGTCCCGCGGACAGCGTCGACGCCGTCGAGCCCGGTGCCATGTCGCCCAAGGACATTGCCGCCAGGGCGCTTTCGGACACCGATCCGGCCCTGCTCGACCAGCTGCTCGCACTTCCGCAGGCGCATCTGATCGTGGACGGCTACAACGTCACCAAGACCGGCTATCCGCAACTGCCGCTGGAGAAGCAGCGGCTGCGGCTCCTGGGCGGTCTCGCGGTGCTCGCGGCGCAGTCCGGCGCCGAGATGACCTGTGTCTTCGACGGGGCCGAGCTGGCCGCTCCGGTACTGCTCGCACCGCCGCGCGGGGTGCGGGTGCTCTTCAGTAAGCCGGGGGTCACCGCCGACGAGCTCATCCGTCAACTGGCCCGCGCCGAACCGCCGGGCAGGCCCGTCGTGGTGGTCTCCACCGACCGCGAGGTGGCGGACGGTGTGGCGAAGGCGGGGGCCAGGCCCGTTGCGTCCGTCTTGCTCCTGAAGCGACTTTCGCGCGTTTAGTGCGAGTTGTAGCGACTTGCCGGAATTTACGGAACGGACCGTCAAGCTGTCGCTACACGCGGTGTGATGTGGGTAAAGAAGTGATTGCTGGGGCGAGATTTTTCTTGTGAGGATTTGAACTGATCACAAGATGGTCACTAAGGTCGGGCTTCGAACCTTCGCACGGTTGATCACCCATCCGGGGTGGCAGCGAAGGAACCGCCGAGTCCGTGACGTGCACGGAGCCGGGGATCCGGTCCCCCGCAGCCCGGTAGGCGGCTCGAGGAAGAAGGAGCTCGCCTTCGTGGCGTCCCACCGTCGTCCCAAGCAGCCGAGCCGCACCCGCGTGACCGTGCTCACCGCGACCGCCGCCGCGGCCGTTGCCCTGACCTCCCAGGCCGCCCACGCCGACCCCAAGCCGACCAAGAGCGAGGTCAAGGCGAAGGTCGACAAGCTCTACCACGAGGCGGAGACGGCCACCGAGAAGTACAGCGGGGCCAAGGAGCAGCAGGAGAAGCTCGAGAAGCAGGTCGACGCGCTGCAGGACAAGGTGGCCCGCGGCCAGGAGGAGCTCAACACGCTCCGCAGCGGCCTCGGTTCGCTCGCCGCCGCGCAGTACCGCTCCGGTGGCATCGACCCGTCCGTGCAGCTCTTCCTCGCCTCCGACCCGGACAGCTTCCTCGACGAGGCCTCGGCTCTCGACCAGTTGACGGCCAAGCAGACCGAGTCCCTGGAGAAGATCCAGGAGAAGCAGCGGGCCCTCGCGCAGCAGCGCCAGGAGGCCCAGGACAAGCTGGCCGACCTCGCGGACGTCCGCAAGACGCTCGGTGAGAACAAGAAGAAGTTCCAGGGCAAGCTCGCCGAGGCGCGGAGCCTGCTCAACACCCTGACCGCCGCCGAGCGCGAGAAGATGCGCCAGGACGACCTGCGCGCGAGCCGCGCCGCGGGCGACCGGGTCGATCTGGGTAACGAGGTCCCCGCCTCCGACCGGGGCGCCGCCGCCCTCCAGGCCGCCGCCACCCAGCTCAACAAGCCGTACGTCTCCGGCGGTACCGGCCCCAACTCCTACGACTGCTCGGGCCTCACCCAGTGGGCCTATGCCCAGGCCGGCGTCTCCATCACCCGCACCACGTACACCCAGATCAACCAGGGCACCCAGATAGGCCGCAGCGCCCTCAAGCCGGGCGACCTGGTCTTCTTCAACAACACGGCACACGTGGGTCTGTACGCCGGCAACAACACCGTCCTGCACGCCCCGAAGCCGGGCGCGGTGGTCCGCTACGAGTCGATGAACACCATCGGCAGCTTCCAGGTCGGCGTGCGCATCTGACGACGCCCGAACGGGCGAATTCCCGCGCCCCCACCGACTGCCCGCCCCGCCGGAGACCACAGGTCACCGGCGGGGCGGCGGCTTTCGTGCCCCTCACCCGACCGGCGCGGCCGTTGGGCGCTCCGTAGTCGCGCCGCTACTGTCTGCCTGCTGTGCAGCTCCCGCCCGTCGGTCCGCCCGCCCCGGGCGGCAGGGGGCTGCGCACCTCTGCGTACAGCGGAAGGGAGTGCGGCGTCCTGTGGTGTCCCATCGCCGTTCCACACAGCCCGGCCTCAACCGGAGCGTCCGGGTCACAGTCCTGTCGGCGGCGGCGACCGCTGCCGCCGCACTCGGGGCGGCCACCGCGAACGCCGAACCGCAGGACACGCCCCGGACCGCAAAGGCCGAGGTCGACCGGTTGTACGGCGAGGCCGAGCGGGCCACCGAGCAGTTCAACAAGGCGGGGGAGGACGCCGACGTGCTGCGCGGCGAGGTGATCCGCGCCCAGGAGCGGGCGGCCCGCGACCGGGAACAGATCAACCGGCTCCGCACCGTGGTCGGTTCGGCCGCTGCCGCGCAGTACCGCGCAGGCTCCATCGATCCCTCGCTCGCCCTGCTGCTCTCGTCGGACCCGGACAGCTACCTCGACCGGGCGGCTACCCTCGACCGGCTGAACACCCGCCGGGCAAGCACTCTGCAGAAGCTTCAGCGCGCCCGGCGCGGGCTCGCGCAGGCCCGGGCGGAGGCCGCCCGCTCGCTGGCCGGTCTGGAGCACAACCGGGCTGCCGCCGCCCGCCACAAACGGACCGTCGAGCAGAAGCTCCAACAGGCCCGGCAGCTGCTGACCTTGCTGCCGGGCGCGGACCGGGCGGTCTTCGAAAGGGCCTCGCGCACCGGCCGCGACGACGTGTTCCCGGGTTTGACCGACCTGCCGCCGGGTTCGTCCCGGGCGGCGGCCGCAGTGATGGCGGTCCGGCATGCCGTCGGACGCCCGTACATCTGGGGTGCCAACGGGCCTGCCGGGTTCGACTGCTCCGGGCTGATGCAGTGGGCGTACGCCCAGGCCGGCGTCAGCCTGCCGCGCACCTCCCAGGCCCAGCGGTACGCCGGACGCATGGTGTCGCTCTCCATGGCCCGCCCGGGCGATCTGGTCGCCTACCGGGCGGACGCCAGCCACATCGGGATGTACGTCGGCCACGGCCAGGTGATCCACGCCCCGTACCCGGGCGCCCCGGTCCGCTACGATCCGGTCGGCATGATGCCCGTCTCGTCGGTCACCCGTATCTGACCCGTACCCTCGATCGCGTGGCTGATCAGGGGCGTACTGCGGGGCGGGGGCATCGCGGACGGTGGCGCGCGGCGGGCGCGGCACTCGCCGTTCTGCTGCTCGCATCCGCCTGCACGGCCCCCGCCGTCACCGCCCCCGGCACCACGGTCCGCGACGTCCGCGCCACGCTGGACCGCCGAGCCGCCGCCGTCCTGGACCACGACCCGGACGCCTATGCGGCCGTCGTCGCCCCCGGGGCCACCGGGCTGCGGACGGCCCAGCGCCGCGAACTGGCCAACCTCGCCGACGTGCCGCTGAGCTCGTGGACGTACTCAGTGACCGACGTGCACGAGCACGGCACCGACAAGGCCACCGCCGATGTCGCACTGCGGTATCGGATCGCGGGCTACGACAGTGCTCCGGTCACCGCCGACCGCGTCCTCGACCTGGAACGGCACGGGGCGGACGGCCGCTGGTACATAGCGGCTGACCGGGCCGGGAAGGACGGCGGCCGGCAGCTCTGGCAGCAGGGCGACGTACAGGCCGTGCGCGGCAGGCACAGCCTCGTCCTCGGCGTCGGCCGCACGCAGGAGGAGCTGCGCCGGATCGCGGACACCGAGGACCGGGCGGTTCCCGCCGTCTCCGCCGCCTGGCCGGAGCGCTGGGCCGCCCGCGTGGTGGTGATCGTGCCGAAGACGGTCGACGACATGGCCGGGCTGCTCGGGTCCCCGGTGGCGAACTACCGGGGCATCGCGGCCGTCACCACAGGGGAGACCGGCGGCCGGGGCCGGACGCCTGCGGACCGGGTGATCGTCAACCCGCAGGCGTACGCGATGCTCGACACGTTCGGACAGCGGATCGTCCTGACCCACGAGACAACCCATGTCGCGACCCGAGCCCGTACCTCCGCCGCCACCCCGACCTGGCTCTCCGAGGGCTTCGCCGACTGGGTGGCCTACCGCGCCGAGGGCCGGACCGCCGCACAGGCCGCGCCGGAGCTGGCTGAAGCCGTCCGGCTGGGTGAGCTGCCCGCCGCACTCCCGACGTACGAGGATTTCCGCTTCGGTGGCGACTCCGGGCGCCTCGCGAGGGCGTACGAGGGCGGCTGGCTGGCTTGCGCGCTGATCGCCGACCACTGGGGCGAGAAGAAGCTGTTCGCCTTCTACGGGGCCGTCGGGGGGCACTCAGGGCGGGACGGAGCGGTGGAGCAGGCCCTGCACGAGGTGCTCGGCACGAACGAGCAGGACTTCACGGCGCGCTGGCAGGAGTATCTGCGGTCCCGTCTCGGCTGACGTCCCGGGCCGGAGCGGACCCGTGGCCGGGTACCGGCTGCACCGGCAGTGACTGGTCGGGGCTCCCCGGCTCGGTCACCGTCTGCTGCCACAGCCGCCTCGCCGCGACCAGGGTCGCGGCGACCAGCAGGCCATTGCGTACGAACATCAGTGTCACGCCCGTTGCGTCACTGGTCACCACGTGGATGAAGCCGAGCGGGAACTCCAGCTGCGTGACGCCCGTCGCGACCAGCACCAGACCGGCCGGCAACCCCATCCGGCCGGACCGGAAGACCAGGCAGACCGCCGCAAGACCGACCAGCCACAGCATGTACTGGGGGCTGATCACCCGGCTGGTGGTCGTGAACAGCAGCACCGCGGTGAACGCCGCGTCGGCCGTGGTGCTCGCCCCGAACGTACGGGCCCGCAGCCGCCACACCAGCAGCCAGCCGAAGGCGATCGCGCTCAGACCGAGCGCCAGCGTGCTCACCAGCGGTACATGCGGACCGAGGAACTCCAGCGATCCGTAGTTCAGCTCCACCCGGCCCTGCCAGCCGAACTGCCGAGCCACATGGAAGACCAGCGCGCCCAGCGACTCGACCTCGGTGCCGCGGTCGCGCTGGAAGCCGAGAAAGGCCAGCGCACCCGGCATCGCCGCCGCACACACCAGCAGCAGACCGGTCGCCGTCACCGCGGCCGCCGTCCATGAGCGGCGGGTGCGCTCGCCGCGCGCGGTGCCGGCGAGCAGCAGCACCGGCCACACCTTCAGCAGCGCACCGAAGGCGGCCAGCGCCCCCAGCACGCGCGGATGCCGCGCCCCCGCCAGCAGCGCCGCCACCGCGACCGCCGTCACCATCACGTCGTAACGGGCGTACGCGGTCGTGCCGAGCAGCGGCACCCCGGCCACCCAGACCCAGCCGCCCGCCGTGCGCCTGCCGGTCCGCCGGCCCGCGTACAGCAGCAGGCCCAGCACCAGCGCGTCGCACAGGCATACCAGGACGAAGAAGGCCGAGGTGTAGTCCAGGAACGGCAGCAGGGCGGGGGAGAGGATGGCGAGCGCCGCGACGGGCGGGTACTGCCAGGTGACATCGGACTGCGGGTACGTACCGCTCTTCAGCACCTCGGACCAGCCGTGGTAGATCACCGAGACGTCGCTCGTCACGTCCGGGCCCGGCAGCGTGATCACCTTGAGGACGCAGAGCAGCAACACGGCCCTGGTGAGGGCCCACACCGCCGTGGGTGCGAGAAATCTGCCGGTGCCGCCTGCTGCCGTCATGGCCGCACTCATCCCCTTCGCCGGTGGCTCGATGAGCCATGATGCACGGCATCTCTGTGCGGGAGCCATCAGGCCCAGCCGTTCGGTACTGTCAGCGGCGATGGACAAGACCCTGATCGTGACCAATGACTTCCCGCCCCGACCCGGCGGAATCCAGGCATTTCTACACAATATGGCGCTGCGCCTGGACCCCGGACAACTCGTCGTCTACGCCTCCACCTGGAAGCGGAGCCCCGAGGGCGTCGCGGCCACCGCCGCGTTCGACGCCGAGCAGCCGTTCACCGTCGTCCGCGACCGTGCGACGATGCTGCTGCCGACCCCCCGGGTGACCCGGCGCGCGGTCCAACTGATGCGCGCACACGACTGCACCTCCGTCTGGTTCGGTGCCGCCGCCCCGCTGGGGCTGATGGCACCGGCGCTGCGGAAGGCCGGCGCCCGGCGCCTGGTCGCGACGGCCCACGGGCACGAGGCGGGCTGGGCGCAACTGCCTGCGTCCCGCCAGTTGTTGCGCCGGATCGGCGAGGGCACGGACACCGTCACGTACCTCGGCGAGTACACCCGCTCCCGGATCGCGGCCGCGCTCACCCCCGAGGCCGCGGGCCGCATGGTCCAACTGCCGCCGGGCGTCGACGAGAAGACCTTCCATCCGGACTCCGGCGGGGACCGGATCCGGACCCGGCTCGGGCTCACGGACCGGCCCGTCGTCGTCTGCGTGTCGCGGCTGGTGCCCCGCAAGGGCCAGGACACCCTGATCCTCGCGATGCCCGCGATCCTGGCACGCGAGCCGGACGCCGTACTGCTGATAGTCGGCGGCGGACCGTATGCCAAGGAGCTGAAGAAGCTCGCCGCGGAGACGGGCGTCAGCGATTCCGTACGGTTCACCGGACCGGTGCCGTGGGAGGAGCTGCCCGCCCACTACGGCGCGGGCGACGTCTTCGCCATGCCGTGCCGCACCCGGCGCGGCGGCCTCGACGTCGAGGGCCTCGGCATTGTCTACCTGGAGGCGTCCGCCACCGGACTGCCGGTGGTGGCGGGCGACTCGGGCGGCGCCCCCGACGCCGTACTGGACGGCGAGACCGGCTGGGTGGTGCGGGGCGGCTCCGTGGAGGAGTCAGCCGACCGGATCGCCACCCTGTTGGGCGACCCGGAGCTGCGGCAGCGGATGGGGCAGCGGGGCCGGGCCTGGGTCGAGGAGAAGTGGCGCTGGGACCTGCTGGCGGAGCGGCTCAGAACGCTGCTGTGAGACACGATGCGCTGCCCGGAGCGCCCTGCGCGCCGGACAGCGCATTGTTTTCAGCCGCAGTTGCCCCAGCTCATGCGGCCGCCGCTGGCATTGGCCCCGGCCTGTCCGTCCGGCCCGGTGTTGATCGAGCCCCAGTACTTCACGCACTTGCCCGCGGCGCTGCCCCGGATCGGCCCGGCGTAGCTGGTGTAGTTGCCCTGGTCGACGTACGAGTTGCCGTTCTGGATCATGAGCTGGGCCGTGGTGAAGGTGGCCGTGCCCGTGTACGAGGTCTTGACCGTCACGACACAGTTCTTGCCGTTCCCGCTGCTGTACATCAGGTAGACGGTGCCGGCGACAGTGCCGCTGCTGAACTTCACGGGGGACGAGGCGACGACGGAGTAGCTGTAACCGTCGACCCCGCAGACCGCGGTCGGACTGGCCGCGGCGGCCGCCGCATTGGCCGTGGCGGGCACCGCCACGAAGGCGGAGGCTGCCACGGCCATGACCAGACCGGCCCGCTGGAAGGCGGTACGCACAGGGGTCTCCCTAGGGAAGTGGATCGGTTCGAGTGATCCAGACCCTTGCACCGGCCCCGCAGGGGGGACAAGGCCAGGTTTCGGCCAACGGCCCTGTCAGCGCTGGTAGATGGACTCGACCTCGTCCGCGAAGTCCTTCGCCACCACATTCCGCTTCAGCTTCAGCGACGGCGTGATGTGGCCCGCCTCCTCGGTGAACTGCGAGGCAAGGACCCGGAATTTGCGCACGGACTCCGCCTTGGACACCGCCGCGTTGCCGTCGTCCACCGCCCGCTGCACCTCGGCCAGCAGCTCGGGGTCCTCGCGCAGCGACACCGCCGTCGAGCCGGCCGGCTTGCCGTGTTCCTCGGCCCAGTGGACGAGGAACTCCTCGTCCAGGGTGATCAGCGCACCGATGAACGGACGCCCGTCGCCGACGACCATGCACTCGGCGACCAGGGCATGGCTGCGGATGCAGTCCTCGATCACCGTGGGAGCGACGTTCTTGCCGCCCGCCGTGACGATGATCTCCTTCTTGCGGCCGGTGATCGCGAGATAGCCGTCCTCGTCGAGGGTGCCGATGTCGCCCGTGTGGAACCAGCCGTCGGCCAGCGCCTCGGCCGTCGCCGCCTCGTTGTTCCAGTAGCCCGCGAACAGGTGCTCGCCGTGCAGCAGCACCTCGCCGTCGTCGGCGATCCGGACGACCGATCCGGGCAGCGGCTGGCCGACCGTACCGATCTTCTGCCGGTCCCACGGGTTGAACGCGGTGGCCGCGCACGTCTCGGTGAGGCCGTAGCCCTCCAGCACCGTGAAGCCGATGCCGCGGTAGAAGTGCCCGAGCCGCTCGCCCAGCGGCGCGCCGCCGGAGATCGCGTACTCGCCGCGGCCGCCGAGCACGGCCCGCAGCTTGCTGAAGACCAGCCGGTCGAACACCTTGTGCTTGAACTTCAGGCCGATGGACGGGCCCTCGGGGGTGCCCAGCGCGCGGCTGTACGCGATCGCCGTGTTCGCGGCCTTGTCGAAGATCTTGCCCTTGCCGTCGGCCTGCGCCTTGGCGCGCGCCGAGTTGTAGACCTTCTCGAAGACCCGCGGCACACCGAGGATCAGCGTCGGCCGGAACGAGGCCAGGTCATCGGTGAGGTTCTTGATGTCCGGGACGCAGCCGAGCTTGATCGGAGCCATCACCGAGGCCACCTCGACCAGCCGTCCGAAGACATGGGCCGCGGGCAGGAAGAGCAGAACGGAACACTCGCCGGTACGGAAGAGGGGCTTGAGCCGCTCCACCACATTGCCGCACTCCGCGAAGAAGCTGCGGTGCGTGAGCACACAGCCCTTGGGGCGGCCGGTGGTGCCCGAGGTGTAGACGATGGTCGCCGGGTCGTCGGCCCTGGCACTTCTGCTGCGCAGGTCGACGGTCTCCTCCGAGACGCCGGCGCCGGTCGCGGTCAGCGCGCCGACCGCGCCCTTGTCGATCTGCCAGACGTCGCGGAGCCCGGGCAGCCGGTCGCGCACGGAGGCGACGGACTCGGCGTGCGCGTCGCTCTCGACGAGGGCCGCGACCGCGCCCGAGTCGCCGAGGATCCACTGGACCTGCTCGGCGGAACTGGTCTCGTACACCGGGACGGTGACCGCCCCGGCGCTCCAGATCGCGAAGTCGAGCAGGACCCATTCGAAGCGGGTACGGGACATCAGTGCGACCCGGTCGCCGGGCTCGATGCCCGCAGCGATCAGGCCTTTGGCGGCGGCTCTGACCTCGGCCAGGAACTGGGTGGCGGTCACATCGGTCCAGACGCCTGCCACTTTGCGGCTCATCACCGCGACGTCGGGATGCTGAGCGGCATTGCGGCGGATGAGATCCGTCAGGTTGCCGTCCGAAGGGACCTCGTACAGGGCCGGAAGGCTGAACTCGCGCAAGACTGCTGCTCCTCATCGGGCTCCGGTGCCACGGCTCTGTGTGACGCACCGGCTGCGGTCCAAGATTGGCGGGTGCTCAGTGGGGTGAGCACGACTGGACTGCCCGGACGTTACCCATCAGTACTCGGTTCCGGATAGGGGGTTCCGGCCAGATGTTTTATGCGTCACACATATTGGTGGTCCTCGCGCGCACAGTAGTGCACTCGGGTGACTATCACGAAGTAACCGCAGGTCCGGCGGCTCTACCCATGCTGCCGGCGTCGTCCTAGGGTGATCGTCATGCGAGCCGGACCGAACAGCCGTGATGCCGCCACCGCACGCCGTACCCGCATCCATGTGGTCAGTGACGTGCATGGGAACACCGAAGCACTCGCCCGCGCCGGGGACGGTGCGGACGCGCTCATCTGTCTCGGTGACCTGGTGCTCTTCCTCGACTATGCCGACCACTCGCGCGGCATTTTCCCCGACCTCTTCGGTGTCGAGAACGCCGACCGGATCGTCGAACTGCGCACCGCCCGCCGCTTCGAGGAGGCCCGGGACTTCGGCCGTGCACTCTGGGCGGGCCTGGACCGCGACGCCGCCATCGTGGGCGCGGTGCGCAAGCAGTACGCCGAGATGTTCGATGCGCTCCCCACCCCTACGTACGCCACCTACGGCAATGTCGACATCCCTGGCCTCTGGCCCGAATACGCCCGCCCCGGCACCACCGTCCTGGACGGCGAACGCGTCGAGATCGGCGGCCGTGTCTTCGGCTTCGTCGGCGGCGGACTGCAGACCCCGATGCGCACCCCGTACGAGGTCAGCGACGAGGAGTTCGCCGCCAAGGTCGAGGCGATCGGCGAGGTGGACGTCCTGTGCACGCACATCCCGCCCGACATCCCGGAGCTGACGTACGACACGGTGGCGCGCCGCTTCGAGCGCGGCAGCCGGGCCCTGCTCGACGCCATCCGCCGGACCCGCCCCCGGTACGCAGTTTTCGGCCATGTCCACCAGCCGCTGGTCCGCCGGATGCGGATCGGTGCCACCGAATGCGTGAACGTCGGGCACTTCGCGTCGACCGGCCGGCCGTGGTCCCTGGAGTGGTGACCCGGACCGGCGACGGGGGCCGGTGGACCGTGCCGACCGGCCCCTGGGACGATGCGCTCCGCACACGCGATAGCCTTCTGGCGGCAGGCCTCTGCCGACCGACCGGTACACCGCACTGGAGGAGCCACGGCGATGGCTGAACACACCAGCTCGAGCATCACGATCGAGGCGGCACCGGCCGACGTCATGGGCGTGATCGCCGACTTCGACCGCTACCCGGAGTGGACCGGCGAGGTCAAGGAGGCCGAGATCCTCGCCAAGGACGACGACGGCCGCGCCGAGAAGGTCCGCCTCGTCCTCGACGCCGGTGCGATCAAGGACGACCACACCCTCGCGTACACCTGGACCGGCGACCACGAGGTCAGCTGGACCCTGGTCAAGTCCCAGATGCTGCGTGCCATCGACGGCTCATACGCGCTGGCCCCGATCGGCGACGGCAGCCGCACCGAGGTCACCTACCGGCTGACCGTCGACGTCAAGATCCCGATGCTCGGCATGATCAAGCGCAAGGCCGAGAAGGTCATCATCGACCGTGCGCTGGCCGGCCTGAAGAAGCGCGTCGAGTCCGTCCCGAAGGGCTGACCCGGTGCGTACGGTCCTCGTCACCGGCCCCGGCGGCGCCGGCCGTACCACCGTTGCGGCGGCGACCGCACTGGCCGCCGCCCGCCGCGGCCGCCGCACGCTGCTGCTCTCCGTCGACGCCATACCCGGCTTCCCCGACGTCACGGAACCCACCGAGGTCACCGAAGGACTCCGGTTCGCCCGCATCGACTCCGGCGAGCACTTCCGCACCGAGCTCCTCGCCCTCCAGGACCAGGCGTCCCCGGTACTCGACCTGCTCGGCGGGAACCGGCTCGATGCCGAGGAGCTGACCGAGCTCCCCGGCAGCGACCAGCTCGCCCTGCTGCACACCTTGCGCCGCGCCGCCGAGGGCGACTGGTCGCGCGACGGCCACGACCTCCTCGTCGTCGACCTGCCGCCGCTGCGCGAAGCCCTCGCCGTTCTCGCCCTGCCCGAACAGCTGCGCCGCTATATGCGCCGCCTGCTGCCCCCGGAACGCCAGGCCGCCCGCGCCCTGCGCCCGATGCTTGCCCAGCTCGCCGGCGTCCCGATGCCCGCCCAGTGGCTGTACGAGACCGCCGCCCGCCGCGACGCCGAGCTGGCCGCCGTTCAGACGCTGATCGAGGACCGGGGCACCACGGTCCGCCTCGTCGCCGAACCCGGACCCGCCGCCGAGGACGCCCTGCGCACCGCCCGCACGGGACTCGCGCTGCACGGGCTGCGCGTCGATGCCCTCACCGTCAACCGGGTGCTGCCCCGTCACTCGTCCGACCCGTGGTTCGCCGGGCTCGCCGCACAGCAGGAAAAGTGCATCGACCACTGGTATGAGGAGTGGGGGCCGGCGGCCTCCCTGTGCGAGGTGCCCCACCTCGGCCGGGACCCGCAGGGGCTCGATGACCTCACCCTTCTCGACACCGGGGCGAGGTGGCCCACCTCCGAGGCGGCGGGCACCGGCGGAGGTCACTTCGAGGGCGACGGGCTCGCGGTCGGGCCGGCCGACCGGCCGGGCGGGCGCGCCGACGACCCCTGGTGGATCGCTGACCCGAGCGCCCCGGACGGCCCCGACGGGGTCCTGGTCTGGTGTCTGCCGCTGCCCGGAGCCGTCAAGGAGAATCTCCAGCTCGTACGGCGCGGCGACGAATTGCTCCTGACCGTCGGCCCGTTCCGGCGGATCGTGGAGCTGGAGTCCGGGCTCCGACGCTGCACCGTCTCCGGCGCGGCGCTCACCGACGGTGTGCTGCGGGTCCGGTTCACCCCGGACCCGGGCCTGTGGCCGCGGACCTCCTGAACGGCGTACCACCGTTCGGGTAACGTCGGTAGTACGTGTCCCGTATGTGCCACCGTACGTGTCCCGTGCGCGCCACCGTCCGCAACCACGTCGCAGGAGTCCGCCATGAGCGAAGCCACCGATCGTCCCGTCGACGACGACGCGTGGGCGAAGGCCTGCGCCGAGGATCTCGAAGCGGAGAAGGCCCGCCGCCGCGCCCAGCACGGCCCGCCGCCCGGCTCCGCCGCCGAAGAGCTGCGCAAACTGGTCGATGCCGTGGCCGAGAAGGTCGCCTCCCTCCAGTCGCCGCTGTTCGGCGTGGCCGCCCAGGGCGCCGTACAGCAGGTGATCAAGCAGGCGAAGTCGGTCGTCGAGCCCGTCATCGAGCGCAACCCCGATGTCTTCGACCACATCGCCGCGGCCGGCAGCGAACTCCTCGCCGCCTACCGCTCCGCCGTCGAGGGACAGGAGCGCCGCTGGACCCAGGACGCCACCGACCCCGGCGGCGCGTCGAAGAAGGCCGGCGACCCCACCGACCCGCGCGACGGCGGCACCGGTGCGGGCGAACACATCGACCTGGACTGACCGGCACCGATAGGGCGGGGACCGGCGCTCGGGTACGGTTGCCCATAGCGGGGCTCGACCGAAACTGAGGGATTCATGGGACTCACCATCGGCGTCGATATCGGCGGCACGAAGATCGCGGCTGGAGTGGTCGACGAAGAGGGCCGGATCCTCTCGATGTTCAAGGTGCCGACCCCGCCGACGGCTGAAGGCATTGTGGACGCGATCGCGGCGGCGGTATCCGGCGCGAGCGAGGGACACGAGGTCGAAGCGGTCGGCATCGGCGCTGCCGGATACGTCGACGACAAGCGCGCCACGGTGCTGTTCGCGCCGAACATCAACTGGCGGCACGAGCCGCTGAAGGACAAGGTCGAGCAGCGCGTCGGCCTCCCGGTCGTCGTCGAGAACGACGCCAACGCCGCGGCCTGGGGCGAGTACCGCTTCGGCGCCGGCCAGGGCCACGACGACGTCATCTGCATCACGCTCGGCACCGGTCTGGGCGGCGGCATCATCATCGGCAACAAGCTGCGCCGCGGACGCTTCGGTGTGGCTGCCGAATTCGGCCACATCCGGGTCGTGCCGGACGGGCTGCTCTGCGGCTGCGGCAGCCAGGGCTGCTGGGAGCAGTACGCATCCGGGCGTGCGCTCGTCCGGTATGCGAAGCAGCGCGCCAACGCCACCCCGGAGAACGCCACGATCCTCTTCAGCCTCGGCGACGGCACGCTGGACGGCATCGAGGGCAAGCACATCAGCCAGGCCGCCCGACAGGGCGACCCGGTGGCGATCGATTCCTTCCGCGAGCTGGCCCGCTGGGCCGGCGCCGGACTCGCCGACCTCGCCTCGCTCTTCGACCCGTCCGCGTTCATCGTCGGCGGCGGCGTCTCGGACGAGGGCGAGCTTGTACTCGGCCCGATCCGCAAGTCGTTCCGGCGCTGGCTGATCGGCGGCGAGTGGCGCCCGCACGCCCAGGTGCTCGCGGCCCAACTGGGCGGGAAGGCCGGACTGGTGGGCGCGGCGGACCTGGCCCGCCAGGGCTGAGTCACCCGGCAACGGACATCACCGGACGCCCGTCGCGCCCCTACGGGAGCGGCGGGCGTCCGTCGTATCGTGAGCGGTATGGTCCTGACGCCGCTGCCCGACTCCCGTACCGAGCCGGATGGTTCGGCCGTCATCAGAGTGCTCAGCTACAACATCAGGTCGATGCGCGACGACCGCGAGGCACTGGCCCGCGTCATCCGCGCCTGTGCACCCGATCTGGTCTTCATCCAGGAAGCACCGCGCTTCTTCCGCTGGCGCAAGCGCGCCGCCTGGCTGGCGGCCCACACCGACCTGGTGCTCCTCTCCGGCGGCGCCACCGCGGCCGGACCTCTGCTGCTCTGTTCGCTGCGCGCCACCGTGGAACGAACGGAGGATGTGCTGCTGCCGCGCACCCCCGGACTGCACCGCAGGGGGTTCGCCACGGCGGTGGTGCGGATCGCGGGCACCCGGATCGGTCTGCTGAGCTGCCATCTGAGCCTGCGGCACGACGAACGGCTGGCCCAGGCGGATCTGCTGCTCGACCGGCTGGACGCCATGCAGGTCGAGCACGCCCTCGCGGCCGGCGACCTCAACGACGGCCCGGAAGGGAAGGCCTTCCAGCTGCTGTCCGGGCGGCTCCAGGACTGCCGGTCGGTCCGGCCGTGGGGCGCCGAGCAGACCTTCCCTGCGTACGATCCGCGCCTGCGCATCGACGCGATCTTCGCGACCGCCGGGATCGAGGTCCTCGGCTGCGGAGTCCCGTCGGGGCTGCCCGGCATCACCGAGCGGGACCTGCGCACGGCCACGGACCATCTGCCGGTACTGGCCGCACTCCGGGTGTCCGCCCTTGCCTCCCGCGCCGAACCGACCTGATCCCGGGGAGCGGCTCGGACCACTGTCCCGGGAGCCGTCTCAGACGACTGCGCCGCGCCCCGGATCCTCGTCTTCCTCGTCGGAGTCCTGCATCCGCGCGACCAGGGTGACGAAGCCGCCCAGGAAGCCGCCGACACAGAGCGTGGTCAGCCACCACGTCATGTCCCACTGCAGCAGCACCGCGATCAGCAGCAGCACCGGCCCGCCGACGACCGCGAGCCAGGCGAACTTCGCCGTGACATCGGCCTCCGGCAGCGGCGGCGGCTCCGGCGGGACGAAGTGTCCCTCGTCGTGGTCGTCCGCCTCGTCACCGTCGGCCGGCTCCGTCACCTCGTAGTCGCGCGGACCGCCGACACCGGGTGCGAAGACGACCGAGCTGCCGAGCGACTTCTCCGGCGGCTTCGGGGGCTCTTGCTTCCCGGCACCCTTGTCGGGCTCCAGGACATTGCGCTGACCGTCCTCCAGCCGCGCGAGGTCATCGATCGACTTGAACGGCTTGGCACCCGGCGGGTCCGGCGGCTCCTCGCCGTACCCGGCGACGATCGCCTCCCAGACGGCCTCCTCGTCGATCGGGTCGCCCTCGCCCCTGTCGCCCCTGGGCCGTGCGGGGACATCCTGCGCACTCGCGCCCCCGTCGGGCACGGCCGCTCCCTCGGTGGGGCGCGGTTCGCGCTCCTCCTCGCTGCCCGCGCGCTCCGCGTCGTGCTCAGCCACCGGACGTGCTCCCCTTCTTCCCGACGCTCGGAGCGAGGCGGCCGATGAACGAGTAGCTCTCGTCGAAGATCCGCTCCGCATCATGGTCCAACGTCGCCACGTGGTAGCTCTGTTCCAGCAGGATCTCCTCGACATCCGTCGACGACACCCGGCTGAGGATCCGCGCCGAGTCGGCCGGCGGCACCACATGGTCCTGCGGGCTGTGCAGCAGCAGGACCGGCGTGGTGACCTGCGGCAGCTCGGCGTCGACCAGCCGGAAGAAATTCCGCAGCGAATGCGCCGCGTGCAGCGGCACCCGGTCGTAGCCGATCTCGTCGACGCCCTCGCGCGCGATGTCGTTCGCCAGGCCCTTCGTGGACGGCAGCAGATGGCGGGCGACCGGCAGTGCGTACGCCGCCAGGCCGTGCACCTTGTTCCCTGGATTGACGAGCACCAGACCGCTGATCGCGTCCCCGTGCTTCGCTGCCAGCCGCAGCGTCAGCGCGCCGCCCATCGACAGCCCGAAGACGAAGACCTGACTGCAGCGCTCCGACAGGGCCCGCAGCTCCCGGTCCACCTCCGCATACCAGTCCTGCCAGCCCGTGACCTGCATGTCCTGCCAGCGCGTGCCGTGCCCGGGCAGCAGCGGCAGCGAGACCGTGAGTCCGCGCTCCGCGAGGTAATCGGCCCAGGGACGCAGCGACTGCGGTGAACCGGTGAATCCGTGACAGAGGAGGACGCCGACCTCTCCGCCCTCGTGGCGGAACGGCTCGGCTCCAGGAAGGACCGGCACCGGGGTCTCCTGTTCGTGAGGCTCGAAGGGGAGCGAAAGGGGAGTGCAAGAAGGATTACTTCACCGTACGCGACCGGACTGACACCGACCAGGGTCGTCACCGGTCACAGCCGTGCTTCGGCCCTGTGCCGGGCAGGAACGGCAGCAGCACCACGGGTTAAGGTCAGTGCGACAGCACACAGGAGGCACCCGAGTTGATCTACGGCGCAATGAAGTTCTCCATCGGCGGGTCATTGAAGCTCGCCTTCAGGCCGTGGGTGGAGGGCCTGGAGAACATCCCTGCTCAGGGGCCGGCGATCCTCGCGAGCAACCATCTCTCGTTCTCCGACTCCTTCTTCCTGCCGGCCGTCCTGGACCGCAAGGTCACCTTCATCGCCAAGTCCGAGTACTTCACGGCGCCCGGCGTGAAGGGCAGGCTCACCGCCGCCTTCTTCAAGGGCGTCGGCCAGCTCCCGGTTGACCGCTCCGGCGGCCGCGGCGCCGGTGAGGCGGCCATCAAGGCGGGCATCGAGGTCATCGAGAGCGGCGGACTCTTCGGCATCTACCCGGAGGGCACCCGGTCGCCCGACGGCCGGCTCTACCGCGGCAAGCCCGGCGGCCTGGCCCGCGTGGCCCTCGCCACCGGAGCGCCCGTCATCCCCGTCGCGATGATCGACACGGAGAAGATCCAGCCGCCCGGTCAGCTGATCCCCAAGCTGATGCGCCCGGGCATCAGGATCGGCAAGCCGCTCGACTTCAGCCGCTACCACGGCATGGAGGGCGACCGCTTCATTCTGCGCTCGGTCACCGACGAGGTGATGTACGAGATCATGAAGCTTTCCGGCCAGGAGTACGTCGACATCTATGCGACCGCGGCCAAACGGCAGATCGCGGACGAGGCGAAGCGCCGCGCCGAGGAAGAGAAGCACGCGGACAGAAAGCCCGGAACGCAAGGGTGACGGATCGGTCCGGCGCGTAACAGCGTCGGCGTCCGTCCGGGGGGTGGGGGGACATGGCCAAGCGCGAGCGGGTCGTACGCATGTCGGTCGAGCAGCCGCTGTGGCGTGCTCTGACCGCGTACCGGATTCTGACGATGCTCTACGCGAGCCTGCTCGCCGTCTTCGGCCGGGACGAGTACGAGCGGCCGTGGGTGGCCTTCGCCTACCTGGTCGTCATGGCCGCCTGGACCCTCGCCACGCTCCCGAAGGTCGCGGGCGCGGTGAGCTGCACCAAACGCTTCCTCGGCGCCGACCTCGTGCTCGCCCTGGCCGGCATTCTGCTGACCCCGCTCGCCGACTTCGACGCCCAGCACATGGACGGCTCGACCCTGCCGTCCATCTGGACGGCGGGCTCCGTCCTGGCGTTCGCGATCAAGGGCGGCTGGCGCTGGGCGGCCTTCGCCTCCACCTTCGTCGCCGCCGCCAACATCGTCGAGCGCGGCGAACCCAGCCGGGACACCTTCCACAACGTCCTGCTGGTCTGGGTCGCCTCCATCGCCATCGGCTACGTCGTCGAGGTGGCCAGGGCCAGTGAGCGCACGCTGGCCCGCGCCCTGGAGATCGAGGCGGCCACCCGGGAACGGGAGCGGCTGGCCCGCGACATCCACGACAGCGTGCTCCAGGTCCTCGCGATGGTGCAGCGCCGTGGCACGGCGCTGGGCGGCGGGGCGGCCGAACTGGGCCGGATGGCCGGGGAACAGGAGGTCGCCCTGCGCACCCTGGTCTCCAGCGGACTGGTGCCCCCCACCCGGGTCTCCGAGGACGCCGCCGAGGGCGCGGTGGTCCGTACCGTCGAGGTCGACGAGGAAGACGGGCCGGCCGGCGCGGCCGCTTGTGATCTGCGCTCCCTGCTCGCCCCGCACGCCGGCTCCCGGGTCACCTTCGCGGAGCCCGGCGCCCCCGTACTGCTCGCTCCGGCGGCTGCGAAGGAACTCGCGGCCGCTGTCAGAGCCGCCCTGGACAATGTCCGGGTGCACGCGGGGCAGGATGCCCAGGCCTGGGTCCTCGTCGAGGACTGGCCGGACGAGGTGATCGTGACGGTCCGGGACGACGGCCCGGGCATTCCGGAGGGGCGGCTGGCGCAGGCGGAGGGGGAGGGGCGGCTGGGGGTCGCCCTGTCGATCCGGGGGCGGCTGCGCGACCTGGGCGGCACGGCAGAGCTGATCTCGGTGCCGGGCCAGGGCACCGAGGTCGAGTTGAAGGTGCCAAAGGTTTCGAGGACTCCGAACGATTCACGGGGGAAGGCAGGTTCCGGCCGATGAGTGCAGAGAACGTGACGAACACGACTGCGACGACTGGCGCGACGAGTACGGCGGGCGCGTCGCCCGGGCAGGACGCCGAGCAGCGGGCGATCAGGGTGATGGTGGTCGACGACCACCCGATGTGGCGCGACGCCGTCGCCCGCGATCTCGCCGAATCGGGCTTCGACGTGGTGGCGACCGCCGGTGACGGCCCGCAGGCCGTGCGCCGGGCGAGGGCCGCCACCCCCGACGTCCTGGTGCTCGACCTCAATCTGCCGGGGATGCCCGGCGTCCAGGTCTGCAAGGAACTGGTCGGCTCCCACCCCGGCCTGCGGGTTCTGGTGCTCTCCGCGAGCGGTGAGCACGCCGACGTGCTGGAGGCGGTGAAGTCCGGAGCCACCGGCTATCTGCTCAAGTCCGCCAGTACGCAGGAGCTGACCGAGGCCGTGCGGAGCACCGCGGTCGGCGACCCCGTCTTCACCCCGGGCCTCGCCGGACTGGTGCTCGGCGAGTACCGCAGGCTGGCCTCCGAGCCGGCGCCCGTCGCGTCCGACGAGCCGAAGGCCCCGCAGCTGACCGACCGGGAGACCGAAGTCCTGCGGCTGGTCGCCAAGGGGCTCTCGTACAAGCAGATCGCGGAGCGGCTCGTCATCTCGCACCGCACCGTCCAGAACCACGTCCAGAACACCCTGGGCAAGCTCCAGTTGCACAACCGGGTGGAGCTCGTGCGGTACGCGATCGAACGCGGCCTCGACGACGCCTGAGACCGGGAACGCCTGAGAGCGACTGCGCCTGGGCGGCGCCCGTGATCAACTCCGGCTTATTGCGTGGGAATTGACCTTCCGACCCATCCCTGAGTGACCTGGATCACCATTAGCGTGTTCGTAGCGAGCTCACTTCGGCGAAGGGATGCTTCCATGCGGGTCGGAGTACTGACCGGGGGCGGCGACTGCCCCGGGCTCAACGCGGTCATCCGCGCCATCGTCCGCAAGGGCGTGCAGGAGTACGGCTACGACTTCATCGGCTTCCGAGACGGCTGGCGCGGCCCGCTGGAAGGGGAGACCGTCCCGCTCTCCATCCCGGCGGTGCGCGGCATCCTGCCGCGCGGCGGCACCATCCTCGGCTCCTCGCGCACCAACCCCCTGGGGGCGGAGCACGGCGTCCGCCGGATCAAGGACAACCTCGCCAAGTACGAGGTCGACGCACTCGTCACGATCGGGGGCGAGGACACGCTCGGCGTGGCCGCGACCCTGTCCGACGAGTACGGCATCCCGTGCGTCGGCGTTCCCAAGACCATCGACAACGACCTCTCCGCCACCGATTACACCTTCGGTTTCGACACGGCGGTCGGCATCGCGACCGAGGCCATCGACCGTCTGCACACCACCGCCGAGTCCCATATGCGGGTCCTCGTCGTCGAGGTGATGGGCCGCCACGCGGGCTGGATCGCGCTCCACTCCGGGCTGGCCGGCGGCGCGAACGTCATTCTCATCCCCGAGCAGCGCTTCGACGTCGAACAGGTCTGCGCCTGGGTCACCTCCCGCTTCCGGGCGAGCTACGCCCCGATCGTCGTCGTCGCCGAGGGCGCCATGCCCGCCGAGGGGGAGATGATCCTCAAGGACGCATCCCACGATTCCTTCGGCCATGTCCGGCTGTCCGGCGTCGGCGAATGGCTGGCCAAGGAGATCGAGCGGCGCACCGGCAAGGAGGCCAGGACCACGGTGCTCGGCCATGTCCAGCGCGGCGGCACCCCCAGCGCCTTCGACCGCTGGCTGGCCACCCGCTTCGGGCTGCACGCCATCGAAGCCGTCCGGGACGGCGACTTCGGCGTGATGGTCGCTCTGCGCGGCACGGACATCGTGCGGGTGCCGATCGCGGAGGCGACCGCCCGGCTCAAGACGGTCGACCCGGCGCTCTACGCAGAGGTTGGCGTCTTCTTCGGCTGAGCACGGCGGGGGCACGGGCCGTATATTCGCGACTGTCCGGCCCGTACCCTGCCTTTCGGGAGAAATCGTGGAAATCCTGGCATTCGGTGTGCAGTCCGACGAGAAGCCGCTGATCGAGAAGGCCTTCGCCGGACAGCACGAGGTCCGTTGCCTGGACGTCTTCCTCAACAAGGACACCGCGCCCATCGCGGCGGGCTACGAGATCATCTCCACCAGTGTCAACGCCGATCTGGGCAGCAGCGTGCTGCAGACCCTCGCCGCTGGCGGCACGCAGATGATCGCCCAGCGTTCCACCGGCTTCAACAACATCGACCTGGACGTCGCCGAACGACTCGCGCTGCGGGTCGCCCGGGTCTCCTCCTACTCGCCGTACTCGGTCGCCGAATTCGCCTGGACGCTCGCCATGGCGGTCAACCGGCGGATCATCCGCGCCGCGAGCCGCACCCGCGACTTCGACTTCCGCCTCGACGGCCTCCTCGGCCGGGACATGCACGGCCGTACGGTGGGCGTGGTCGGAACGGGCAAGATCGGCGAGGCCTTCACCCGCATCGCCCATGGCTTCGGAATGCGGCTGCTCGGCTGGGACATCGTCGAGAACCCGGCCTGCGTCGAGCTCGGCATGGCGTACGTCGCGAAGGAACAGCTCTTCGCCGAGGCCGACCTCATCAGCCTCCATGTCCCGCTGCTGCCCGCGACCCGCCGCATCATCGGCAAGGACGCCCTGTCCCTGATGAAGGACGACGCGATCCTGATCAACTCCAGCCGCGGCGGACTGGTCGACACCACGGCCCTGGTCGCCGAACTGCGGGCGGGCCGCTTCACCGGCATCGGACTCGATGTGTACGAGGCGGAGGCCGGGCTCTTCTTCCTCGACAAGTCCCTGGAGGGCATCGACGACGACACCCTGGCCCGCCTCGTCACCTTCCCGAACGTCGTCGTCACCTCGCACCAGGCGTACTACACCGAGGACGCCGTGGCGCAGATCATCGACGCCACCGAGCAGAACGTCGCCGACTACCTGGCCGGCCGCCGCAGCGACAACGTCCTCGTCCCCGCGCTCCCCGAGGACTGAGCCCCGGATCTCCTCCGGGGCTCGCCCGCGTCCGCCGTCAGCTGTGCACGGGCAGCCCGGCCAGCAGCTCGGCGACGATCGACGCCCCGCGCAGCGTCAGCACCGACTCCGGGTGGAACTGCACCGACGCGAACCCGTCCCCGCGCAGCGCGTGCAGCTCGCCGGTGGCCGCGTCCCGGCTCACTTCGATGGAGTGTGCGGCCAGCTCGGTGACCGTCTCGTCGTCGCAGCGAGCGGTGAAGCTGTTGTAGAAGCCGACCGTCTCCGGGCGCCCGAACAGCTCGATCCGGGTCTGCGCGCCCTGGTACGGCACGGTCTTGCGGACGATCCCCAGACCCAGCTCCGCCGCGATGAGCTCATGGCCCAGGCAGACCCCGAGCAGCCCGTGCCGGTGGTCGCGGACCAGCTCCGCGGCGAACTCGCGCAGCAGCCGCATCTTCGGATCGGCGGTGTCGGCCGGATTCCCGGGCCCGGGGCCCAGCACGACCGGGCCCAGGTGTGCCCGCACGGCCTCGCGCAGCCCCGGCTCGTCGTAGCGCCGCACCGACACCTCCAGGCCCGAGGCGCGCAGCAGATGCGCCAGCATGGCGGTGAAGGTGTCCTCGCCGTCGATCACCAGCGCATGGCCGGAGAGCTCCTGCGTACGCTCCTGCATCCGCAGCCAGAACGGCGCGAGCCCGTCCCGCCGGGCGTCCAGCGCGGCCCGCACCCGCGGATCGCCGGCCAGCCGCGGACACGTCTTCCCGGCCCGTGGCCGCCCGGCCCGCACTCCCAGCGCGGTCAGCACCCCGGCTGCCTTCGCATGGGTCTCGGCAACCTCGCTCGCCGGATCGGAGTGGCGTACGAGCGTCGCCCCGACCGGCACCCGCAGCCGTCCGTCGGCCGCGATGTCGGCGGTACGGATGAGGATCGGCGAGTCGAGGGTCTGCGCCCCGCCCGGCTCCTGCCGCAGCAGGGCCAGCGCGCCCGCGTAGTAGCCGCGGCCGCCGGACTCGTAGCGCTCGATGACCCGGCAGGCGTTCTGCACGGGCGAGCCGGTGACCGTCGCCGCGAACATGGTCTCCTTCAGCACCTCCCGTACGTCCAGCGAGGAGCGCCCGCGCAGCTCGTACTCGGTGTGCGCGAGATGGGCCATCTCCTTGAGCCGTGGCCCGATCACCACCCCGCCCATGTCACCCACGGTGCACATCATCTTCAGTTCCTCGTCGACCACCATGGAGAGCTCCTCGGTCTCCTTGCGGTCACCGAGAAAGGCCAGCAGACTCTCGGCGGTCGGCCCCTCGGCGGGGTAGCGGTACGTTCCGCTGATCGGGTTCATCACGACCGTCCCGCCGGACATCCGCACATGCACCTCGGGGCTGGCGCCGACCAGCGTCCTCTCGCCGGTGTGTACGACGAACGTCCAGTACGCGCCCCGCTCACCGGCCAGCAGCCGCCGGAAGAGCGCCAGTGCATCGGCCCGCCCGAATCCGGGGATCTCGCCCTGGAAGGTCCGCCGGATGACGAAGTTCGCGCCCTCGCCCTGTCCGATCTCGTCCTCGATGACCCGCCGGACGATCCCGGCGTACTCCTCGTCGGGCACGTCGAAGGCCCCGCCCTCGACCCGGACGTCATGGGTGGGCAGCACGTCGAGCACGGCGGCGAGCGGCAGCTCGTACGTCTCGTCCGCGGTCAGCACGGACAGCGGTGTCCCGTCGTCGCGCACGTCGAATCCGCGCTCGGCGATCTGCCGGAAGGGCACCAGGGCGAGCGACGGCTGCGGACCGACGGGCAGACCGGCGAGCCGGTCCACCTCCCGCACCCGGCCGATCAGGACCTCGACGGTGTCGTGATCACGGCCGGGGGTGCGCCTGCGCAGCAGTGCGAACGGCGGGCAGTCGTCCGTCAGGAGCCGCTGGAGGACGAGCTCGGTGGGGTCGGGCATGAGGTGTTCCTTCCGAATGGAGGAACGGCTCCCGAAACGCAGAGAAGGCCGCCCCTCGGGCGGCCTTCGCGTGGTCTGTCGCGCGATGAATCAGCGGGCCGCCGGTTGAGCGGTCCACCACCAGTTCTGGTGCGTCTGCGCGAACATGTTCCGCACCCTACCGGACGGCAGTCCGTCGAGACGCGCGTCTCATCTGTTGAGCCTACGGATGGACGCCCCGTGCGACCCCGTAATGTTGTGGATGTGACCGTGAACGCCAATACCTCCGTCGCCGGTGGCAACACCTGGCGAGACCTTGCCGCGGCGCAGCAGCCCGAGTACCCCGATGCCGAGGCTCTGCGCGATGTACTCGCGGACCTCGCGTCGTATCCGCCGCTCGTCTTCGCGGGCGAGTGCGACCAGCTGCGCGCCCGCATGGGAGCCGTCGCCAAGGGCGAGGCGTTCCTGCTGCAGGGCGGCGACTGCGCCGAGGCCTTCGACGCCGTGTCCGCCGACCACATCCGGGCCAAGCTGAAGACGCTGCTCCAGATGAGCGCCGTCCTGACCTACGCGGCCTCGGTGCCCGTCGTCAAGGTGGGCCGGATCGCCGGCCAGTACTCCAAGCCGCGCTCCAAGTCGACCGAGACCCGCGACGGCGTCACCCTGCCGACCTACCGCGGCGACTCCGTCAACGGCTTCGCCTTCACCGAGGAAGCCCGGAT
This sequence comes from Streptomyces sp. NPDC005181, assembly GCF_040608395.1. Classification (NCBI taxonomy): domain Bacteria; kingdom Bacillati; phylum Actinomycetota; class Actinomycetes; order Kitasatosporales; family Streptomycetaceae; genus Streptomyces; species Streptomyces sp. NPDC005181. The sequence goes on along the minus strand of NZ_JBEXID010000007.1, from coordinate 165,880 downwards.
CCCGGACCCTGAGCGGCTGAAGCAGATGTACCACGCATCCGCTTCCACGCTGAACCTGGTCCGCGCCTTCACCACGGGCGGTTACGCCGACCTGCGCCAGGTGCACGCCTGGAACCAGGACTTCGTGAAGTCGTCCCCGTCCGGGCAGCGCTACGAGGCGCTGGCCCGCGAGATCGACAACGCGCTGAACTTCATGAAGGCGTGCGGCACGGACCCGGCCGAATTCAAGGCGGTCGAGTTCTACTCGTCGCACGAGGGGCTGCTGCTGGACTACGAGTCGGCGCTGACCCGCACCGACTCGCGCACCGGCCGGCTGTACGACACCTCGGGCCACATGGTCTGGATCGGTGAGCGCACCCGTCAGATGGACGGCGCGCACATCGAGTTCGCTGCGAAGATCCGTAACCCCATCGGTATCAAGCTCGGCCCGACGACCACCGTCGACGAGGCGCTCGGCTACGTCGACCGCCTCGACCCGGAGCGCGAGCCCGGCCGGCTGACCTTCATCGTCCGGATGGGCGCCGACAAGGTCCGCGACAAGCTCCCCGCGCTGGTCGAGAAGGTCACCACCTCCGGTGCGGTCGTCGCCTGGGTCACCGACCCGATGCACGGCAACACCTTCGAGGCGGCCTCCGGCCACAAGACCCGTCGCTTCGACGACGTCCTGGACGAGGTCAAGGGCTTCTTCGAGGTGCACAAGGGCCTCGGTACGCACCCGGGCGGCATCCACGTCGAGCTCACCGGTGACGATGTCACCGAGTGCGTCGGCGGTGGCCACGAGATCTTTGTGGACGACCTGCACCAGCGTTACGAGACGGCCTGCGACCCGCGCCTCAACCGCAGCCAGTCGCTGGACCTGGCCTTCCTGGTCGCCGAGATGTACCGGGACCAGTAGGGCGGTCACCCCAGGTAGGGCACGTACGACTGTGGGGCACGGATCGATGTGATCCGTGCCCCACAGTCGTACCGGGGCTTTACGGGAGTGGAGTGCCGGGTAAGGTTAGGTTAGCCTCACCGATTATTCGGGACGGCGCCAACGATCGACCCCGTCGGGAGGTGAACCGCATGTACGTCTGTTCGTGCTTCGGCATTACGGAGCAGCAGGTCAAGCAGCATGCGGACGCCGGGGCGTGCACCCCCCGCCAGATAGCCTCCGCCTGCAAGGCGGGCACGGACTGCGGCGGCTGTGTCCGCAGGATCCAGGCGATGCTGGGCCGCGGCGCCTGTGCTCGTGGCGAGCTGCTCGACCAGAAGCTGAGCCCCGGTGGCGTCCCCGAGCGGCCGCTCGCGCCCGGCGCGGCCCCCGATGCGGACCCGGACAGGGTGCCGGGCATCGCCCCCGGCAGAGTCCCGGGCATCCGGCTCCCCGACGCGGCCTGAACCCGGAGCTCGGGAGCTCAGCTCTCCGGCTGCTCGATCAGCTGCGCGATGTAGAGCGGTTCGCCGAGCTTCTCGATCAGCTCCAGCTGGGTGTCGAGGTAGTCGATGTGGTGCTCCTCGTCCTCCAGGATCGACTCAAAGATATTTGCGGACGTGATGTCACCCTTGCCGCGCATCAACTCGACACCGCGCTTGAGCCGGTCGATCGCCTCCGCCTCGATCTGGCGGTCGGCCTGGAACATCTCCGTGACGGTCTGGCCGATCCGCACATGGAAGAGCCGCTGGTAGTTGGGGAGTCCGTCGAGAAAGAGAATGCGGTCCGTCAGGATCTCGGCGTGCTTCATCTCGTCGAACGACTCGGAGCGCGTGTACTTCGCCAGCTTCGTCCAGCCGAAGTTCTCCTGCATCTTTGCATGCAGGAAGTACTGGTTGATGGCAGTCAATTCGGCGGTCAGCTGTTCGTTCAGGAACTCGATGACCTCAGGGTCGCCCTGCATCGCAGAGGCTCCTTCCAACCGGTGAACTGGGCAAGTTGGCCGCATCCTCGCACCGCACCCTCCGGTCGTCCAGTAAGTACACGCTTAGTAGGAGTTGCCCGAATAGCCTCTGCCCTGGTCATGACCACCCCTGCCTGTCTGTCACCATGGAGTCATGGGTCAGCCGGAAAGCCGGGAATACCGCGAATCAGAGCAGTCCGAGCTTCCGCCGGGTCAGCGACTGCAGCGCGGTTGGCCGGTTACCCACTACGGGCCCGTTCCCAAGTTCAAGCCTGACCGCTGGGAGTTCCGGGTCTTCGGGGCCACGGCGGACGGCGAGAAGCACTGCTGGAACCATCAGGAGTTCTCGGCCCTGCCGTTCTCCTCGGTCGTCGCCGATCTGCACTGCGTCACCAAATTCAGCATGATCGGTGCCGAATGGGGCGGGGTCCTCGCCCGTACGATCCTCGAACTCGCGCCGCCCGCACCCCAGGTCACCCATGTGATGGTCTGGGCCGAGTACGGATTCAGCTCGAACCTGCGGCTCGCCGACTTCACCTCGGACCGAACACTTTTCGCCACTCACCAGGGCGGCGAACTGCTCACCGCCGAGCACGGCTTCCCGCTGCGCCTCGTCGTCCCGCATCTGTACGCCTGGAAAGGCCCCAAGTGGGTCCGTGGCGTCGAGTACATGACCGCCGATCGCCGGGGCTTCTGGGAGGAGCGCGGCTATCACAACATCGGCGACCCGTGGAGAGAGCAGCGCTACTCCTACCAGGAGGAGCCCGGGGACGGCCCCGAGCTCTGACCTGTCGGCCCCGTTGTCGCGGGCCCGCTCTCAGTGGTGGTACCGGTGCACCACTGCGTGCCCCCTGCCACGGCCGATCATCCACTTGTTGACCGGCGTGGTGACGACGAAGGCGACGGCCAGCGACAGTGTGAGGGCTCCCCAGAACAGCGCGTCGGCGAGCTGCGCGTCCATGGCGCCGGGCCAGAGGACGATCACGCCGTTGTCGATCAGCTCCATCACCGCGATGGAGAGAGTGTCGGCGGTGAGGGCGACCCGGAACGCCGTACGGAAGTCGACGCCTGTCGTGAGGATGGAGCGCAGCGTCAGCGTGTAGCCGAATACGAAGGCCAGGACGATCGCCAGGACCATCGTCTCCGCGTTGCCCCAGCCGAGCGCCGTGCCGATCACCATGCCGAGGATCTCGCCGATGGCGCATCCGGTGAGGCAGTGCAGCGTGGCCCGTGCCGCCATGGGCCAGCCTGCCTGGCCGGGGGCGTGCGCCGTGTGGCCGGCGTGAGCTGAATGGTCCGTGTGATCTGCGTGCCGGCTGCCGTGGCCGTGGTGCTCCTGGTGCTCGTGCCGGCCCTGCTGCTCGTGCTGTTCGTCGCGCGTCTCGTGCTGCATGGCGATCCCCCGATGCCGGTAGCGGTTCCCGTCGACAACAGGAACCATATACCCCCTAGGGGTATTCCCCATGCCCTGGCGAGTTCAGCCCAGGTCGCGCAGTACCTTCAGTCGCGCCACGTCCGCGGCGTGGCCTTCCTTGCCGCCCGGCGTCTCGATGACCAGCGGCGCCCCGGCCGTCGCCGGATGCGAGAACAACTCCCGGAACGGATCTTCGCCGATGTGCCCGGCGCCGATGTTCTCGTGCCGGTCCTTGTGGGCTCCCACCACGTCCTTGGAGTCATTGGCATGGATCAGTTTCAGCCGGCCCTCACCGACCGTCTCCACCAGCAGATCCAGGGTCTGCCTCATGCCCGCCGGGCCCGCCAGGTCGTGGCCCGCCGCGTAGATGTGGCAGGTGTCGAGGCAGATGCCGAGCTTGGGGTGGGCGTCCAGCGCCTCGAAGTACGGGCCGAAGTCCCAGGTCCGTGAGCAGAGTGAGAACCCCTGTCCGGCGGTCGACTCCAGCAGCAGATACGGGTCGTCGTCGTGGGTCAGCTCGTCGAGGAGCGGCCGCATGTGTCTGCGCACCTGGGCCAGGGCCTCCGCACGCGGCCGGCCGCCGGTCGCGGAGCCCGTGTGCACCACGACGCCCAGGGCCCCTATCTCGCGGGCCCGGCGCAGGGAGTGGCGCAGCGACTCCACGGACCTCTCGACGGTGGCCTCGGTGTGCGAGCCGAAGTTGATCAGATACGGGGCGTGGACGTACGCCGGTATCGACTCGGCGGCGCACTCGGCACGGAACTGTTCGTCCTGCGCCGGGTTCCCGGCCGGCGTCGCCCAGCCCCGCGGGTTGGCGACGAAGACCTGGACGGCCTCCGCCCCCATCTCGCGGGCGTAGGGCAGGCCGACCTTGGCGAGGCCGCCGGCCACGGGAACATGGCCGCCGACTGGGTTGCGCATACGGATCTAGAGTCCCTTGGTCTTGATGGTGATGGTGCTGCCCTCGGGAGCCCGGTCGCCGCCGTTGACGGACTGGCTCGCGATCGTGTCGCTGAAGGAGAGGAACGGGCGGTCGACCTCGACCTCGAAGCCCGCGTCCTTCAGCAGGCGCGTGGCCTCGTCGACGTCCTTGCCGGTGACGTCCGGGACCTTGAGCAGCCGCGGGCCCTTGGAGACGGTGAGCGTGATGGTGTCGCCCTCCGCTGCCCGGTCGCCCCCGCCCGGGGACTGGCGTGCGATGTGGCCCGCGGCCTCGGGCGAATTGACCCGGCCCGGCAGCACCTCGGCCGTCAGGCCTTCCTCGTCCAGCGCCTCGGTCGCGTCCTGGACCGACAGCCCGGTCAGGTCGGGGACGTCGACCGGACTGCCCTTGCTGACGACCAGGGCGACCGCGGAGTCGGGGTGGCGCTCCGCGCCCGCTCCGGGATCCGTACGGATGACCTCGCCCTGCCCGATGCCCTCGCTGAACTCCTTGGTGACCATGCCGGGCACCAGGCCCACCTTCTTCAGTGCGCGCCTGGCCTCGGCGAGCCCGGTGCCCTCGACGTAGGGGACCTTCACGATCTCAGGGCCGCGCGAGACGACGATCGTCACCGATCCGTTGCCCCGGATGCGGGCGCCCGACCTCGGGTCGCTGCTGATGACCTTGCCCCGCTCGACGTTGTCGCTGTAGGCCCGCTCGACGCCCTTCAGCTCGAGACCGGAGTCCGAGAGCCGCTGGCGGGCCGCCTTCTCGGTCTGGCCGAGCAGCGAGGGGACCCGGGTGAACTGTCCCGAGTTGATGTACCAGACACCGGCGCCGACCCCCAGCACCAGCAGTACGGCGACGATCGCAGCGAGCATCCCCCGCCGCGGACCGCCGCGCAGCGGCCCGCTCCGGGCCGGCTCGGGCGGCAGCGGCGGGGGCATCTCCAGCCGGCTGGTGTGATGGGCGGTGCCCTGGCCGGCCGGGAGGACCCGGGGGATCACGCTCGTCCGGTCCTCGGCGTCGTCGTGCGCCTCGGCGAGCGCCTGCGGCGGTACGGCGTCCAGCTGGGCGTCGGTGAGCGCGGCGCGCGCGGTGCGGGACTCGGCGAGCAGAGCCACGGCGTCGAACGGACGGACCTCGGGGTTGCGGGCGGCGGCGCTCGCGACCAGTTCGTCCAGCTCGGCCGCGAGCCCCGGGACGACGGCCGACGGCGCCGGCACGTCCTCGTTGAGGTGCTGGTAGATGACCTGGGCGGGGGAGTCACCGGTGTGCGGCTTGGCGCCCGTCAGCATCTCGTACAGCACGACACCGCAGGCGTACACATCGGTGCGGGTGTCCGCCGTGCCGTGCTCGATCTGCTCGGGGGCGAGATAGGAGACGGTGCCGAGGACGGTTCCGGTGGTGTTGGTGTCGGATCCCACGGCCCGCACGAGACCGAAGTCCGCGACCTTCACCCGGCCGTCGTCCCCTATGAGGACGTTCTCCGGCTTCATGTCGCGGTGCACGAAGCCTGCCCGGTGTGCGGCGCCGAGCGCGGCGAGGACCGGCTCCAGGATGTCCAGTGCGGCTCTCGGCTGCAGGGCGCCGCGCTCGCGCAGGACGTCGCGGAGCGTGCAGCCCGCCACGTACTCCATCGCCAGGTAGACGTACGCCCCCTGGGCGCCCTGGTCGAAGACCGCGACCACATTGGGGTGCGCGAGCCGGGCCACGGACTTGGCCTCGCGGATGAAACGCTCGACGAACGAGGCGTCGGTCGCGAGGGCCGGGTGCATCACCTTGAGGGCGAGCACCCGGTCGAGCCGGGTGTCCACAGCCCGGTAGACCGTGGCCATCCCGCCCACGGCGATGCGGGCATCGACGCGATAGCGGCCGTCGAGCAGCTGCCCGACGATGGGGTCCCCCTGGCCGAAGGCTGGGGAAGGGTCCTGGAGGGTCGTATCCACGCAAGCGAGTCTACGAGTCGCCGCGGACCTGGCCGACGGGCCGGGCGATCCCGGAGCCGTACTGCAGCCGAGCCGTGACAGGGACATGCGCGTCACACGTACGGCACCCTGCGCACCGCGGGCGTACGGGTGCTCAGAACGCGGGCCGCTCCGGGTCCAGTGCCGCCCGCCCCTCCATCGGTGACGACGCCTCGGCGAAGTGGCGCCGGGGGATCCGGCCCGCGCGGTACGCCAGCCGCCCGCCGTCCACCGCGTGCCGCATCGCCGCCGCCATCAGTTCGGGCTCCTGCGCCCGGGTCACCGCCGACGCCAGCATCACCGCCGCGCACCCCAGCTCCATCGCGAGCGCCGCGTCCGATGCGGTCCCGGCGCCGGCGTCGAGAATCACCGGTACCCGGGCGTGCTCGACGATCAGCTGGAAGTTGTGCGGGTTGCGGATGCCGAGACCGGAGCCGATGGGGGAGCCGAGCGGCATGATCGCCGCACATCCCACGTCCTCCAGCTTCCGGGCCAGCACCGGGTCGTCATTGGTGTACGGAAGGACGGTGAAGCCGTCGTCCACCAGCGTCTCCGCGGCGTCCAGCAGCTCGATCGGGTCGGGCAGCAGGGTCCGCTCGTCGGCCACGACCTCCAGCTTGATCCAGTCGGCGCCCAGCGCCTCGCGGGCCAGCCGCGCGGTCAGTACGGCCTCGCCCGCGGTGAAGCAGCCCGCCGTGTTCGGCAGGACGCGGATCGAGAGCCGTTCCAGCACGGAGAGCACCGAACCCTGCACGGTCGGATCGAGGCGGCGCATCGCGACGGTGGTCAGCTCGGTGCCGGACGCGGTCAGTGAGCGTTCCAGCACGTCGAGGCTGGGTGCCCCGCCCGTCCCCATGATCAGCCGGGAGCCGAAGACGGTGTCGCCGAGGGTGAAGAGATCGTCGGACATGGTCAGCCTCCCTGGACCGCGGTGAGAACTTCGATCCGGTCGCCGTCGGCGAGCGTCGCGGTGGACCACCGGCTGCGCGGGACGACGGTCTCGTTGACGGCGGCCGCGACGCCGGAGGGCGCCGTGGTGAGGGTGGCGACGAGGGCTTCCAGCGTGGTGCCGGCGGCGATCGAGCGGGGATCACCGTTCACGGACACGGAGAGCGCGACGAAGTCGGTCATGCGGGCTGCTCCTGACGTACGGAGGCGGCGTCGGGGGACGCGGCGGGCGGCGGTACGGCGGCGGGCGCGAACCGCCCGGGGGCGAACGGGTGGGCCACGGCGGGCAGCTCGCCGGTGGTCAGCAGCTCGGCCATGGCGTCACCGGTGACGGGGGTGAGCAGCACCCCGTTGCGGTGGTGGCCGGTGGCGAGATGCAGACCGGGCAGGGCGGTGGGGCCGAGCAGCGGGGCGTTGTCGGGGGACGCGGGGCGCAGGCCGGCCCGGGTCTCGGTGAGCGGCAGTTCGGTGATGCCGGGCACCAGCTCGTGGGCGTCGCGCAGCAGCTCGTACACCCCGCCCGCCGTGACCGTGGTGTCCCAGCCCATTTCCTCGCTGGTGGCGCCGACGACCAGCTCGCCGTTCTTGCGCGGGACGAGATAGACATGGCTGCCGCGGACCACGGCCCGCACGGTCCGGGTGAGGAACGGCGCGTACGCGGCGGGCACGGTCAGCCGCAGCACCTGCCCTTTCACCGGCCGGACGGGCGGCACGACCTCGTCCGGCAGTCCCGCGAGCCGCCCGCTGAGGCTGCCCGCGGCGAGCACGATCTGGTCCGCCGCGAGCTCCGTACCGGCTGCGAGCACGGCCCCGGCGGCCCGGTCCCGTGCCACCACCAGGCGTGCCGCCCAGTCACGGTGGAAGACCACCCCCGCCCGCTCGCAGGCCGTCAGCAGGGCAGCGGCCAGCCGACGGGGGTCGACCTGGTGGTCGCCGTCGACCCGCAGACCGCCGCGCACACCCGGCGCCAGCATCGGCTCCAGGCGGCGGCACTCGCGGCCGGTGAGCCACTCCGACTCCAGCCCCGAACGGTGCTGGAGCGCGTGCAGTTCCCGCAGATGGGCGCGGTCGTCGGAGTCCAGGGCGACCGCGAGGGTGCCGCAGGCCCGGAAGCCGATGTCCTGGCCGCTCGCCGTCTCCAGCTCGGCCGCGAAGGCCGGGTAGCGCGCGGCGGAGGCGACATTGAGGCCGAGCAGCAGCTGCTCGCCGTAGTGGAGTTCGGTGACGGCGGCGAGCATGCCGGCCGCGACCTGGGCGGCCCCGCCGCCCGGTTCGGGGTCGACGACCGCGGTGCGCAGGCCGCGCTGCGCCGCCCGCCAGGCGGTCACCAGACCGATGATTCCGCCCCCGATGACGAGGACGTCGGATCCGTCTACTGAGGTGCTCCCGGAGGAATGCATGGGCGTCCAGCCCCTCCCTTCGCCGGCATGACCCGGATCAGGTTCGTACGGTCGGAGGCCGCCCAGCCTCCCTCTCAGCCCGGTGCGTCCGGGCTCCCGCGAGTGTTTTACGTTGGCCACCCTAAACCCCGTCACCCGGACCCAGTAAGGGAGCAGCCACCGTGGCCCGTTCGCTCGACGGAATCGTCCTCTCGCCGGTCGCCGACCAGGCGCCGGGTCAGGTCGGTACCCGGACCCGCTTCACGTACCACGAGGAGAAGGGGGTGATCTGGGCCGATTACGCGGGCGGGGATGTGGTCCGGGGCCAACTCGTCGGCACCCGCACCGGCGATCGACTCGACTTCCGGTACGTCCAGTTGAAGCGGGACGGAACGACCTCCTCCGGGCACTGCGTCTCCACCGTCGTCGGTCTTGCGGACGGCCGGGTGCGGCTGGAGGAGCGCTGGGAGTGGGAGTCGCAGGAGGGTAGTGGGACCAGTGTGGTCGAGGAACTTGCAACCTGACGGATCGTCAAATGCTTAAGGTGGACAGGTGAGCGAGCAGCAGACAGAGCAGCCGGGCCGGCGGACAGAGCGCCGCGTCGTCATCGTCGGTGCGGGCATGGCCGGCGTGCAGACCGCGGTGGCCCTGCGGGAGCAGGGCTTCACCGGCCCGGTCACCCTGATCGGCGCCGAACCCCACCAGCCGTACGACCGCCCCCCGCTGTCCAAGGCGGTGCTGCTCGGCACGGCCGAGGGCTCCGCCTTCGACATCGACTTCGAAGAGCTGGACATCGAGCTGCAACTGGGCCGAGACGTGACCGGCGTACGGGCCGACGTGCACGAACTGGACACCCTGGCCGGCCCCGTCCCGTACGACGTCCTGGTCATCGCCTCCGGAGCCGAACCGGTGGTGCTGCCCGGCTCCGAGGGGGTGCCCGGCGTCCATCTGCTGCGCACCCTCGACGACGCCGCGCGGCTGCGGCCGGTCCTCGACCAGCAGCACACCGTCGTGGTCGTCGGCGCGGGCTGGATCGGCGCCGAATTCGCCACCGCCGCCCGCGCCGCGGGCTGCGAGGTCACCGTCGTCGAGGCCGCCGACCGGCCGTTCGCGGGTGTCCTGCCCGCCGAGGTCGCCGCCCCGATGGCCCGCTGGTACGCGCAGAGCGGCACCGAACTCCTGACCGGCGCCCCGGTGGCCCGCATCGAGCCCGGCAGCGTGGTCCTCGCCGACGGCCGCACGCTCGCCGCCGGAGCGGTGGTTGTCGGGATCGGCGCCCGGCCCGCCACCGACTGGCTGGCCGGCTCCGGCATCGCCCTCGGTCCGGACGGATCGGTGACCGCCGACGAAGCGCTGCGCACCTCGCTGCCCGATGTGTACGCGGTCGGGGACTGCGCGTCCTTCCCCTCCGCGCGGTACGGCACACGGCTCCTCGTCCACCACTGGGACAACGCCGTCCAAGGGCCGCGGACCGCCGCCGCCAACATCATCGGCGCCGGCATGGACAGGGCGTCGCACCCCCTGACGTACGACCCCGTGCCGTACTTCTGGTCCGAGCAGTTCGACCGCTTCGTGCAGTACGCGGGCCATCACGGTGGCGCGGACACCCTGCTCTGGCGCGGCGACCCGGCCGAACCCGCCTGGTCCGTGTGCTGGCTGCGGGACGGCGCACTGGTCGCCGTCCTCGCCGTCGGCCGGCCGCGCGACCTGGCCCAGGGGCGCAGACTCATCGAGGCGGGGGCGCGGCTCGATCCGGTGCGGGCGGCCGACCCCGCCGTACCGCTGAAGTCGGCCAGGGCCGATGCCCCGTAGCGGCTCGCCCGCAGCACTTCAGGAGCCCTTGCGGCCACTGGGGTGACCCCCGTCCGGTCGGGTCCGAGTACCGACTGTCGGTCCGGGATGGCACGCTTGTCTCCGTGACCGAGATTGACGCAAAGATCGATGCTCTCGTCCCTGCCTGGCTCCACCTTCCCGACATCGCCGAAATGCTCGATGTCGAGGTGACGCGCGTGCGGCAGCTGGTCAAGGAGGGCCAGCTGATCGCCGTACGACGTGGTGAGAACCGGACGCTCCAGGTGCCTGCTGCCTTCATCGACGGCAACAAGGTGGTCAAGGGCCTCTCCGGCACCCTGACGCTCCTGAGGGACGACGGCTACACCGACGAAGAGATGCTGGAGTGGCTCTTCACCCCCGACCCGTCCCTGCCGGGTACCCCCGCGCAGGCGCTGAGCGAGAATCGCGGCACGGAGGTGAAGCGCCGCGCCCAGGCGCTCGCCGTCTGACCGGGACAACCGCACGCGGGGTACGGGCACGGGTACGGGCCGTTCCGAACGGCCCGGCCCGGCCCGTACCTCCGCATCACGCCGTACCGCTGTACCAGCCCGACCATGTCGTGCCGCCGCTGTATTCCGTACAGCTGTATCAAGGGGGAACCGCATCATGCCCACGCCTCGTGAGCTGCTGTCCGACGCCCGGCTCTACCTGTGCACGGACGCCCGCAGGCGCCAGGGCGACCTGCCCGCCTTCCTCGACGCCGTGCTCTCCTCCGGGGTGGACATCGTCCAGCTGCGCGACAAGGGCATGGAGGCGGCCGAGGAGCTCGAGCACCTGGCGGTTCTCGCCGATGCCTGCCGGCGCCACGGCAAGCTCCTCGCCGTGAACGACCGGGCCGATGTCGCCCACGCCATCGGGTCCGATGTGCTCCACCTCGGCCAGGGAGACCTGCCGGTCCCCGCCGCCCGCGCCATCATCGGCGACGACGTGGTGATCGGCCGCTCCACGCACGCCGAGTCCGAGGTCGACGCCGCCGTCGCCGAGCCGGGCGTGGACTACTTCTGCACAGGACCCTGCTGGCCCACCCCGACCAAGCCCGGCCGGCACGCCCCCGGCCTCGACCTCGTGCGGTACGCCGCTTCACTCGCCCAGCCGCGCCCCTGGTTCGCCATCGGCGGGATCGACGCCGGCAACCTCGACAAGGTGCTGGACGCGGGAGCGCGCAGGATCGTCGTCGTACGGGTGATCACCGAGGCCGACGACCCGGCGGCGGCCACCGCAGAGCTGGCGAAGCGGATCAGGGCGCGCGCCGACGGCTGACAGGCGCGTCAGGGAAATCACAGATCATCCGAAGAACGTCAGGGGACTGTCCGATGGGTGGACAAACCACCAGTCAATTCGGGCAATTGCCGCTGGTCTGGTTGGGGGACCGTCGAGCCCTGGTTAACCTGCAGTATGGCCCTTGGCACTCCCTCTACCAGGACGGATCACGCACGCACGGTGCGTGAGCTGCTCGCGACCGGCAAGACTTCGTATTCGTTCGAGTTCTGGGCGCCCAAGACCGAGAAGGGCGAGCGCAATCTCTGGAATGCGCTGCGCCGGGTCGAAGCGGTGGGCCCGAGCTTCGTCTCCGTGACGTACGGGGCCGGCGGTTCCACCCGGGCCGGGACGGTCAGAGCCACCCAGCAGATCGCTGCCGACTCCACCCTCACCCCGGTCGCGCACCTCACGGCCGTCAATCACTCCGTCGCCGAACTGCGCAACATGATCGGGCAGTACGCCGACGCCGGGATCAGGAACATCCTCGCCGTGCGCGGCGACCCGCCGGGCGACCCGATGGGCGAATGGGTCGAGCACCCGGAGGGCGTGCAGTACGCGGCCGATCTCGTCCGGCTCATCAAGGAGTCCGGCGATTTCTGCGTGGGCGTCGCGGCATTTCCCGAGATGCATCCGCGCTCGACCGACTGGGACACCGAAATCCGGCATTTCGTGGACAAGTGCCGCGCGGGTGCCGACTATGCGATCACGCAGATGTTCTTCAATCCGGACGACTATTTGCGGATGCGTGACCGCGTGGTAGCTGCGGGTTGCGACACACCTGTCATCCCCGAGGTCATGCCGCTCACCAGCGTCAAGCAGTTGGAGCGGTTTCCGCAGCTCAGCAACGCGACTCTGCCCTCGTCCCTGAAAGAACGCATCCTTGCCGTCAAGGACGATCCAGCCGCTGTACGCTCCATTGGCATCGAGTTCGCGACGGAGTTCTGTGCGAGGCTGCGCTCCGAGGGTGTGCCCGGACTGCACTTCATCACGCTCAACAACTCGACGGCAACGCTCGAAATCTACGAGAATCTCGGACTGCACAAGCAGTCGTGACCGGCCGTACCCGCCATGATCCCGGGCGGCGGCCGTAGAAATGGGGGCGGGCATGGGCTGGACGGTCCTCTACATCGCGTTCGGCATCGTGGCGCTGTGGCTGCTCGGCGAGGTGCTCCTGCAGTACAAGGCGCGGCTGCGCTGGCGCCTGCTCGCCTTCACCGGCTTCGCGGCCGTGGTCGTCGGCGTGCTGATGCCGTCCGTGCCCGTCATCGCCGTCGGCGCGATCGCGTTCGCCATCGGCCAGACGTACGTCACGCTCTCCTTCCGGCGCGGCTTCTCGACCGGCTGGGCCATAGGGGGCAGCCCGGGCGAGAGCCGCCGCCGTCGAAGCAGCGGTGAGCGGGACACCCGCCGGGAGCCCACGCTCGAAGTGTCGGAGCTGGAGGTGGAGTACGACCGGGCGGGCCAGGACGAGGCGGAGGGCGCCGCACCCGCACCTGCGGCCGCCGTCTACGCGCCGGAACCGCTGCCGGACGACACCGGGCAGTACGGCATCTACACCGATCCCGTCCCGCAGCAGGAGTCCCAGCAGGCCCAGGGGCAGCCCCAGTACGCGGCGTACGACCCGTACGCCGACTACTCCACGTACGGCGGTGTGCCCGGCCAGGACAGCTACGGCGGGCAGGGCACGTACGCCGCTCAGGAGACGTACGCCGGTCAGGACAGCCACGCCAGTCAGGACAGCCACGCAGGCCAGGACAGCTACGCCGGGCAGTACGACTACGGCACGGGCCAGCAGCAGTACGCCGCGTACTCCGACCCGTACATCGGCACCGGCACCACCGACGGCTCCCCGCAGTACGGCGCGCACGACAGCTACGCGAACTACGACAGCTACGGCGGTCAGCAGCAGTATGTGGCGGACCCCTACGCCCAGCAGTACACCTCCGAGACCCCGCCGGGCGGCGTCTGGGTGCCGCAGCAGCGCGAGGGCGAGCAGTACCCGCCGGAGCAGCAGCCCGCCCCGTATCCGAATGCCTACGACGGCGGCTACAACGAACAGCAGTACCGCTACTGACGGACCGCCGTCCGGGACCCGGTCCTGACCTCCCATGCCCGTGCGGCCGTGGGGGAGACCGAGGACGAGGCGGCATCCCGCGCGCCCGGCCCCCGTACCCGTGCCTTCTCGCTACCGGTCCCGCTCACTGGGAGCCGCGGAAGCCGTCCCCCTCCACGATGAGCCCGGCGACGAGCGTCCCCGACATCCCGGCGTGCGCGAGCCCGCCGCCCGGGTGGGACCAGCCGCCCGCGAGGTAGAGACCCGGCAGCCGCGTGCGGTTTCCCGGATGCAGATACGCGCCCCCGGCCCCGGCCAGCGCCGGTGCGGGCACCGAGCCGCCCTCGGCGCCGGTGTCGGCCGCCGTGTGGGCGGGCGTCCGCACTTCGGCGTGGAGCAGCCGCTCACGCAGGCCGGGGACGGCAGCGCCGGCCGCCTCGATCACGGTGTCGGCATACCGCTCGCGCAGCGCCCCGTCCGTCCAGTTCACCGCGCCGTGCGGGGCGACCGTCGCCGTCACCGTCACGGCCTCGTGCGCGTCGTCCGGGCGGGTCGACGGATCGTCCGGGCGGATCACTGTCACCGTGGGACGCCCGGCGAGCCGGCCGCCGAACACCGCCTCTCGTTCCGCCGCCCCGTCCGCGCCGTGCACCACGGTCCGGTACACCGTCCCCGCGGGCCGGCCGCCGCGCAGCGACAGCAGAACCTGGAACCGGCCCGGCACCGTCGCTCCGTCCCCGGGCCGCGGCTGAGCCGTCACATCGCCCTCCTGCCAGGGCCCCTGACCCGGTACCAGCCCCGGGCGCGGCCAGGCCCCGAGCACCACATGATCGGCCTCGGTGACCGTCCCCGTCGCCAGCTCGACCCCCGCCGCCCGGCCGTCCTTCTCCACCACCCGGGCCACCTCGGCGCCGAACACGAACTCCACCTTCCGGGCCAGGCACCGCTCGTACACCGCCTGTGCCAGTGCCCGCATCCCTCCGGCCACGTACCAGCTGCCGAACGTCTCCTCCATGTACGGCAGCAGGGACGCGCTCGCCGGTGCCCGCAGCGGATCGAGGCCGTACGACAGTGCGGATCCGTCGAGCAGCGCGGTCAGCCGGGGGTCCGTCAGCTCCCAGGCGCCGACCTCCGCCACCGTGCCCGCCTGCCGGGCGGCCCGCAGCAGCCGGCGCTGGCGGAGCGCCGGATACGGATCGCGGCCCAGCACCTGCCAGTCGGCGCGCAACGGCTCCTCCAGCAGCGGCCGCCGGGACCGGTCCCACGCATCCCGGGCCCGGTCGAGGAACTCGCCCCACCTGCTGCCCGCACCGGTCCCCAGCGCGCCGTCCAGGGCGGCGACCACCCCGGCCCGCGAGGCGTTCGGCAGCGAGACCGCCGTGCCGTCGGCGAAGAGATGACGGCTCGCCGGATCGACCTGCGTCATCGTGACGCACCGCTCCAGCGGCTCCTTGCCGGTCTTGACGAACAGATCGCGGTAGACGGCGGGCAGATGCAGCAGCGAGGGACCCGTGTCGAACGCGAAGCCGTCACGCGTATACCGGCCGACCGAGCCGCCGTACGTCCCGGACCGCTCGTGCACCGTCACCCGGTGCCCTGCCACGGCCAGCCGGGCAGCTGCCGCCATTGCGCCCATCCCGGCGCCGATCACCGCAATACGTGCCATGTCAGTGACCTTAACGGCCACCGCCGACAAGTCAGCCGGGAGGCCAGTGCGAACCCGTCCCGGCCAGGCGTTTCTCCTCGCGCCGCTGGGCCCTGCGGCGCAGGAACCGGCGGATCCGGGAGGCCAGGAAGGCCAGTATCACGATGCCGAGCACCAGCAGCGTCGCGGCGATGATCGCGGCCGGTAGCGGATGGAATATCGCGAACGTGATGATCCCGGCGACGCCCAGGTCCTCGGCGGTACTCACCGCGATATTGCTGAACGGCTCGGGCGAGGTGTTCACCGCCATCCTGGTGCCCGCCTTCACCAGATGGCTCATCAGCGCGGTGGAACCGCCGACGGCCCCGGCCGCGAGCTCCGGCAGCGAACCGCTCTCACCGGCCAGCAGCGCCGCCACGACGGCCCCGGCGAGCGGCCTGATGACGGTGTGCACCGAGTCCCAGAGCGAGTCCACGTACGGGATCTTGTCCGCCACCGCCTCGCACAGGAACAGCACGCCGGCCACCACGAGCACATCGGTGCGCTGCAGCGATGCGGGCACCTCGTCGCTGATGCCGGTCGCGCCGAAGATGCCGAGCAACAGGACCACGGCGTAGGCGTTGATCCCGCTCGCCCAGCCACTCGTGAACACCAGGGGGAGTACGGACACGGACGTGATCGTAACCAGGTGGTGCGGCGCTGCGGGTGGGGTCGGGTGCGCAGCTCTGAGTATCCGTACCTGGTGAACGAGATGAGTAGGTACGCGGATGGGCTGCCACCTGCGCAGACGGAAGAGTGGAGACCACGGAAGGGGCGCAGCGCCGGTACCGCCGACACGGGGCGGCGGAACAGGCACGGCACTCCTTCCGGAACGGGGGTGCACCACGGAGGGCCCGGGGACCACGGGGGAACACGGGGGTCACAGGGGAAGGCTCTCCGGCAGCACGGGAAGCGCCGGTCGGACGAGGCTCGGGGGGATCGAGCCTCGTGGGACCGGCGCTTCTGTGTGTGCGCACGCTCTCGGGGAGGAGGGCGTGTCAGTGTCCGCTGACCCGGCCGTGCAGCAGCAGGGACAGCGCCGAATGCACATCGTCGATGGACCGCTCGGGCTGGAACGCCTGCCAGTCCAGCGCCGCCACCAGCACCATGCCGACCAGCGCGGCCGCCGTCAGCGGGATGTCGATCTCCTGGCTGAGCTCCCCGTTTCCGACGCCCTCCCGGAGCACGTCCTCGACCACGGCGACGGCCTCCTGACGTACCACCAGGAGGGTCGCCTGCCAGGCACGGTTGGTGCGCCAAAGCTCGGCGACGTAGAGCTGGGTGAAGGCCGGATAACGGTCGATGAAGACCAGACCGGCCCTGATCATCGCGTCCAGGGCCTCGACCCGGGTGCCGCCGCGCTCCTCGGTGTTTTCGGCCGCGGACCGCAGTGATGCGGTCAGCAGTCCGACGCCGTGCCGCAGCAGTTCCTCGAAGAGCTCGGTCTTGCTCTTGAAGTTGTAGTAGACCGTGCCCTTGGCAACCCCGGCGCGCTCGGCGATCTCGTCGACCGTGGTCGCCGAGAAACCCTTCTCCGCGATGAGAGTGACGGCCGCTTCGTAGAGTTTCTGCCGGGTGGCCTGGCGACGCGTGGTGCTACTGCTTTCCATGCGGTCGATTCTCACAGGTCCCGGCGCGCTCACAGACTCAGCTCCGGATGCAGCCGGTCCAGCGTCCACACCTGCTTGCGGCGCGCGGCCACCGCGGTCAGGGCCAGCGCTCCTGCCGTGAACGCCAGGAGCACCGCACAACCCTGCCAGACCGGTCCGAGCCCGCCGCCCGTGATCAACCTGCGCAACCCCTCCACGATGTAGCTCATCGGCAGATACGGATGGATCGCACCGAAGAAGCCCGGGCTGGTCTGGACGGGATACGTACCCCCGGCCGAGGTCAGCTGGAGCATCAGCACGGCCAGTACGAGGATCCGTCCCGCCGCGCCGAACCGTGCGTTCAGCCACTGCACGATCGCGCCGAAGCAGCAGGTCACCAGGGCGAGGAAGCCGATCGTTCCGGCGGCGTGGGCCATCTGCAGTCCCAGCCCCCAGTGCAGCACGGACATCAGGGCGGCGACCTGCAGCAGACCGATCGCGGCCACCGGCAGCCAGCCCGCGAAGGCGATCCGCCAGGCGGAGGCCCCGGCGGCGAGTGCCCGCCGGTTGAGCGGCTGGATCAGCATGTACGCCACCATCGCGCCGACCCAGAGGGAGAGCGGGATGAAGTACGGGGCGAACCCGGTGCCGTAGTTGGGGGCCTTGTGCAGCGACTGGGAGGCGAGCTTCACCGGGTCGGCCATCACATCGGTGAGCCGGTCGCGGTCCTGCTCGTCGTAGTCGGGGATCTTGCCGACGCCGTCGTTCAGCCCCTGGGCGAGCGAGGCCGAACCGTCGCCGAGCCGGATCAGCCCGCCGTCCAGGTTGGTCGCACCCTTCTTCAGCTCGCCGACGCCGGTGTTCAGATCGACGGAGCCGGTCCTTGCGGTGGCCAGGCCGGTGTGCAGCTCGTCCGCGCCCTTGGCGACCTTGTGGGCACCGGTGTTGAGCGCGTTGACCTTCGCGACGGCGGACTTCAGGTCCTCGTCCAGGTGCGGGGACCGTGCAGCGAGGGCGTCGGCCTGCTTCTGCAGGGTGGCCAGCTGTGCGCGCAGCTTCTTCAGGTCCCCGTTCTGGTCCTTTACCAGGACGTTCACATCGTCGGCGACCTTCGCGACATCGCCTGCGGCAGTCATGGCGCGCTTCAGCGGGGGACAGACGGTGGGGTCGGGGAGCAACTGCTCCGTGCAGCGGGTCCGGTAGACGTCGTCCAGATCGTCGGAGGCCCTGTGGGCGGCGGTCGCCGCGGTCGGCGCCGCCTGCACGAGCAGGTCGAGGTTGCCCCGCACGGTCCGCGAGGAATCGGCGACCAGCCGGGCCGTGTCGCCGATGGTCCTGCCGTTGTCCTTCAGGAACGGGCGGACGTCGGCTGCCACCCCGTTGACCTTGTCGGCGAGCAGCTGGGTGCCGTCGGCGACCTGCCGGGACCCGGTTTCGAGATCGCCGGCACCCTTGTTCAGCTTGGCGATCCCGCTCTCCAGCCGGCCGCTGCCGGACTTGGCGTCCTTCAGTCCGTCCGCGAGATCCTTCGAGCCCTTCTTCGCCTTGCCGATCCCGCCCTCGAGGTCGTCGGCGCCCTGCGCGGCCTTCGCCGTCGCGTCGTGGAGGTCGGAGAAGGAGATGAAGATCCGGTCGAGGAAGCCGCGCGAGGCATGGGTGGACGCGGCGGTGCGGACCTCGGAGAACACCGTCCGGGAGATCTGCCCGACGATGTAGTTGTTGGCATCGTTCGTCCGCACCTGGAGCGCACCGGTCTCCGGGGCGTCACCCGAACTGGACGCGATGCGCTTGCTGAAGTCCGCCGGCATGGTCAGGGAGAGGTAGTACGTACCGTCCTCGACGCCCCGGTCGGCCTGGGCGGAGCTCACCTCGTGCCACTCGAAAATCTTGGAGTCGAGCAGCTCGCCGGTGATCTCGTCGCCGGCCGCGATGCGCTTTCCGGCGGCGGTGGCGCCCTTGTCGTCGTTGACCAGGGCGACAGGGATCTTGTCGAGGCGGCTGTACGGGTCCCAGAAGGACCACAGGTACAGGGCGCCGTAGAGCAGGGGCAGGAGCAGGAGCGCGACGAGTGCGGCGCGGGGCAGCTTGCCCCTGCCGAAACGCTTCAGCTCAAGCGCGGCCAGTTTCGGCGAACGCATCGGCCGTCCCCTTCTCGGTCGTCGTCGCCTCGGGGGCCTGTGCGGGCTCGGAGGCGTCTGTTGCATCGGTCTCTGTGGCGTCCGCGGTCTCTGTGACGTCTGCGGTTTTTGGGACGTTTGTGGCGCTCTTGGTGGCGGTGGCGGCCGCGTTGTCCGTGCGGACGGTGATGGCGCCCTCGGGCGCCTGGCTGCAGACGGCGAGCACGGTCGTTCCGCTGTCGGCGACGGAGCGCAGCAGCTTCCAGGCCTTGGCGCGCTCGGCATCGGAGAGCTTGAGATCGGTGTCGTCCACGGCGAGCAGTCGCGGCTGGCCGATCAGCGCAAGGGCGACGGACAGCCGCAGCGCCTCCAGCCGCTCCAGATCGCGTACGGAGGTCCGCTCGGCCTTGGGCAGGGTTGCCGGGTCGAGTCCGGCGGCGTCCAGCGCCGCGTCGATCCGGGAGCGGGCCGTGGCGGCACGCTCGGCGCGGGGGCGGAGCAGAGCGCGCAGCGAACCGTCGAAGCGGCGCTGCAGCAGGGCGCGTTCGCGCAGGTGCTCGGCGACGGTGAAGGCCGGGTCGAGCTCGCTCACCCCCGGCACCGGGCCGAGCGCGCTGATCCTGCGTGCGGCGGCCATCTGGCGTGGCAGGCGCAGACCGCCCACCTCGGCACGGCCCTCGGAGGAGCGCATCCGGCCTGTCAGGGCGAGCAGCAGGCAGGTGCGGCCGGAGCCGGACGGACCCTCGATCGCGACCAGGGCGCCGGGTGGGGCGTCGAGCCGTACGCCCCGGAAGGCCCAGCCGCGCGGTCCCTTGAGCCCGAAGTCCTCGGCGGTGACAGCTGCCCCGTGCGGGCTGTCCACAGACTCTCCCCTTTTTGAACTGACTGGTCAGTACAAAAAGATAGCTCGAACTTGCGGACGAGACAAAAGGCCAGGTCAGGGCCCGAACGAGGTCCATTGTCAGTGGTCGCCCCCACGATGGATGCATACGGCCACGGAGCCGTCACACGACGACAGGAGGTTCGTCATGGCCAACTCGTCCGCAGCAGCCGCCTCTCGGCGCCGCGCAGGCGGCCCTGCCCCCTCACCGACCGGCCCCGCCTCGTCGAGTGGTCCGGCGAACGACGTCCATCCGGTGCTGCGCCGCACCACCGCGCCGCCCGCCGCTCTCGACCTGCTGGCCCAGGCCCGCGGTGGCCTCGAAGAGGCCGCTGTTCTCGCCGTGCCGAACGAGCGCTATGCCACCGCCCATCTCGCCGCACTGCGCACCGCCGCCGCCGTGCTCGCCGCCCGCGGCCGGCCCGAAACGACCAGGCGACGCAGGGAGAGGATCCGCAGCGCCTGGGAAGTCCTCCCGGAGATCGCCCCGGAACTCGCCGAATGGAGCGCCCTGTTCGCCTCGGGCGCGCGTCGCAGGGCCAGGGCGGAAGCGGGCATACCGGGGGCGGCCAGCAGCCGTGACGCGGACGATCTGCTGCGCGACGCGGCCATGTTCCTGCGTCTGGTCGAGCGGCTCCTGGTGCTCCAGCCGACGCTCCCGCAGGCCAGGCAGGAGCGGCCCGACGCGGGATGACGGCTGCGGTGGCCCGAGGCAATAGGGTGGACAGCACCTGCATCACCTGCACCGTTCACGCTCCGCCGTCAGTGGCGGCATCGTGCCGAGGAGTCAACTGCCGTGTCGGACCAGCTGCGCCCCCGCGCCTCCCTCCGTACCGCCGTGGTCTGGGAGGTCCTGAAGGATGCTCTCGACCGCCAGGTCAAGGCGACCGGCAGGGACGCCCTGGACGTCCTGGACACCGGCGGCGGCACCGGGAACTTCGCGGTGCCGGTCGCCCGTCTCGGCCACCGGGTCACCGTCGTCGACCCCAGCCCCAACGCGCTCTTCGCACTGGAGCGCCGCGCCGCCGAGGGCGGGGTCGCCGACCGCGTCCGCGGAGTCCAGGGCGACATCCTCGGCCTGTTCGAGGTGGTCGAGCGCGGCGGTTACGACGCGGTGCTGTGCCACGGCGTCCTGGAGTACGTCGACGACCCCGCCGAGGGCGTGCGGAACGCGGTCGACGCGCTCCGCCCGTCCGGTGAGCTCAGCCTGCTCGCCGCCGGACTCGGTGGCGCCGTGCTGGCCCGGGCGCTCGCGGGCCACTTCACCGAGGCCCGGCAGGCGCTCAGCGACCCGGCAGGCCGCTGGGGTGCAGGTGACCCGGTGCCCCGGCGGTACAACGCGGAGCAGCTCACCGAGCTGGTCTCCGCGGCCGGCGTCGAGGTCGGTGCGGTCCACGGTGTACGGGTCTTCGCCGACCTCGTACCGGGTGTTCTGGTGGACACCGAGCCCGGCGCGATGGAGGCACTGCTCAAGCTGGAGGCCGCGGTTGCGGAACTGCCCGCGTTCCGCTCGGTCGCGACCCAACTGCACGTCCTGGGCACGAAGCGCGCCTGAACCGCGACCGGGGCCCGGCCGCGGACAGTGCAGGACCGGGCCGAAGCGCGGCGGCAGCGTGGCTGATCAGCGACGCAGCTGCAGATGGAGTACGCCACAGGCCCCCCGATCGGGGCGCAGTCACCGTATGATCGGGGGACACCATCCGGCATGACGGATCGGAGGTTGGGGAATCTACGCCTCAGCAGCTGAGCCGTTGTGGCGGCCCGGACTGGCTGATTGGCGAACAGGGCGGGTTTCACGGGGGCGAATCCCTGCCTATCCTGGAAGGGCCGCATACCGGTCGCCCCCCGCGGCCGACGACGAGGAGGACTCCGTGCCGCTCTCGGAGCACGAGCAGCGAATGCTCGAGCAGATGGAGCGAGCGCTGTACGCCGAAGATCCCAAGTTCGCGACAGCGCTCGAGGGAAGCGGGCTGCGTACGTACACCCGGCGACGGGTCTACCAGGCGGTCGCAGGCTTCCTGGTGGGTATCGCGCTCCTCATGGCCGGAATGGTCGCCCAGCAGATCTGGATCAGCGTGGTGGGATTCCTCGTCATGCTGGGCTGCGCGGTCCTTGCGGTCACTGGTTGGCGCAAAGCGCCCAAGCCCGGCGAGCAGCAGGCCGCCGGGGGCAAAGGCGAACGCCGACACCCCAAGCAACGCCGAACCGTGATGAACCGGATCGAGCAGCGGTGGCAGCGCCGCCGTGACGAGCAGGGTCAGTAAGCGCTTCTGAACGTGCGTGGGTGAGGGGCGGCCGCATTCCCTGCGGCCGCCCCTCACCCATGTCTGCACGCCCCCTGTGGTGCCTGGCGGCACCGTCCTCGACCTCCCCGACGGCCCCAAGGACAGGGGAGGGTTCGCTCGACGGGCTGCGCCCATGCCGCTCACGACGTCCGTTCCTGACCGCCGGACGGGCCGAAATCAAGCGCGTCCGTCCGGTGATCGAGGACAGAGCGTGGCCCGGAGGCCACGCTCCCTCCTCAGCCCCGCTGGCGGGACGGCCACCGCGGCAATCCGCTCCACCGCGCCGCCCACCGGCCGGTGAACCCGGACCAGCGTTCGGACGCCGCCCACATCACCCGAACGGCCGAGCGCGGTGCCACCACCGCGCGGATCCGGTTGAAGCGGTCGGCGGAGGCCCGCAACCCGTTCCGCACTGTCTCCACGTCCTCGGGGAGCCCGGTGGCTGCCCGGGGCTGCGGGGCGTACAGCACCTGTTCCACCGCCCCCGCCACCCGGTGCATGGCAGCGGCCTCGTCAGGGTCCAGCCGCCCCAGCCGTACGACCCGCGCCGCCGCCTTGCGCGGGGTCTGCGAATCGTCGGGGCCGATGCCGTGGTCCCACGCCGTGTCAGTGATCTCCCGCCAGGCCGCGAGCGTCCTGCCCGTCGTATCCGCCGGGGTACGCCCCGCGGACGAGTTCAGCCTGTGCGTACGCACCCGAATCCGCCAGAACAGTGGCAGCAGCGGCAGCGCGAGCACCAGCAGGGCTGCCAGAACCACCCAGACGATGGTGCCCGTCGGCGTCCCCGGGCCCTTCGGAACCACGGCGCCCGGCGCCGTCGACGAGCCGCACTCGCCCTGCTTGCGCAGCTGCGGCGGGCAGCTGTCCGACGCGGACGGCGCGGCCGACGGCGCGGCCGAGGCACTCGCCTGCGGACGGCTCGGGTTGGCCGTGTCGCCCGCGGGGGCATCCGGCAGGGTGTACTCGGGCGCGCTGCCCCGCGTCGGGGTCGGCTCGAAGCGGGTCCAGCCGATGCCTTCGAAGTACAGCTCGGGCCAGGCGTGCGCATCGCGCAGCCCCACCGACACCGAACCGTCCGACTGCCCGGTGCCGGGCGTGAAGCCCACCGCGACCCGGGCCGGAATACCCAGCGTCCGCGCCATCGCGGCCATCGTGAACGAGAAGTGGACGCAGAAGCCGCGCTTGGCCTTCAGGAACCGGCCGATCGCGGCCGAGCCGGTGCCGGAGTTCACCGAGGTGTCGTAGCTGAAGCCGCCCTCCGAGGCGAAGAAGTTCTGCAGCTTCACCGCCCGCTCGTAGTTGTTGGCAGCGCCCTTCGTCACCCGGTCCGCCGTCTCCTTGACGACCTTCGGCAGCGAGCCAGGGACCTGGGTGTACTCCCGTCGCATCGCGGCCGGCGCCGGGCCCGCCGCGGCGAGCTGATCCGCGGTCGGCTGCACCACCAGGCTGGAGACCCCGTACTGCGCCCCGCGGGTCGTCTGCCCGCGGTCGCCGACGAGGGTGCGTCCCGCGAGCTCGTACCGCCAGTGCCCGCCGATCTTGATCTCGGTCGCCGGGTAGGGGAGCGGCAGATAGGTCTGCTGGTACGAACGGGACGCGGAGATGTTCGACCTGATCTCCGTGACGGCGACGCCCGGGGCCAGGCCCTGCGGGGTGGGGAGCCGCTTCGGCACGTCCTGCAGGCTGCGCCGCGAGGGCCGCCACTCGGCCCCGGTGAACTGGTCCAGGGCCAGGATCCGCAGATAGAACTCCTGCGGGCTGCCGGAATTGGTCCGGTACGACATCACCTCCCGGTTCTCCGGCTGGTTCAGATCGTTCTGCAGCGAGACCAGCGGGTTCACCGCTGAGATCGTGCCGCCGCCGCCGCCCTTGCCGGACCCGTTCCCCGAACCGGCCAGCAGGCCGCCGTCCAGCGCGGGCAGCGCCGCCGGTACGGCCAGGGCGATCCCCAGCGCCAGCGCACCGATGCGCCGCCCGGTGCGAACCGGGGCGAGCGGCCGGCCGCCCGACATGTCGAGACCCGCCGCCGGACCGTCCGGTGACCGGCCCGCGCCGCCGAAGACCCGCCCCCACTGGGAGATCCGGTCCCGGCCCTCGGACAGCAGCAGGAGCAGATAGCCGGACGCTGCCAGCAGGAACCACAGCCAGCCCGCACCGCCGGACAGTCCCGCGGCGACGGAGTAGAGCGCGAGGAGCGGCAGCCCGGCCGTAGCCGCGCTGCGGAATGTCACCGCGAGAGTGTCCACGGCAAGACCGATCAGCACCACACCGCCGACCAGCATCAGCCGGATGCCGTCCGTCGCGGGCGCCGGGATGGCATACCTCCCGACATCGTCCGCACCCGCGGTGATCAGGTCCGCGAGCCGCTGGACGGCCTCGGGACCGGGCAGGAAACCGACCAGGGCCTGCCCCCGGGCGAACACCACGGTCAGCAGCACCAGAGAGATCAGGAACTGCACCGTGACGATCAGCAGCCGAGGCAACGGCACCCGGCGGGCGAGTGCGCCCACCCCGCTCTGGATCGCCAGCAGGAACGCGGCCTGCACGATCCAGGCGGCCGGGTCGACCAGCGGCAGCATCGACCCCGCCGCCAACAGCGTCGCCGCAAAGGCGCACAGCGCCAGCCGACCACGACCGCTCATGACCGTCCCCTCATGACCATCCCCCGGTGAAACCTGTCGTACCGCCCAGGGCGGACTGCGTCACGGCGCTCTGCTGCCCCGCCAGCTGCCACAGCTTGGCGAGATCGGCCCCGGGCTCCACCCGGAGGGCTGTCCAGCCGGATTCGCGAAGCAGCCGCAGCCGCTCCTCCGCCCCCGTGAGCGCTGCGCCGTGCGACTCTCCCTGCACCCAGGTCCCGCTGTCCAGCACGAACGCGACGGCGCCGCCGCTGCGCTGCCGCATCCGGGCCGCCACCGCCGCCTGCTCTTCGTCCAGATCGCCGAAGAAGGCGACCAGCAGCCCTTCGTTGCCGCCGCGCAGCACGTCGTACGCGCGCGACAGGCCGCCCCCGTCGGAGTGGTCGACGACCGCCAGCGTGTCCATCATCAGTCCCGCAGAATCGGCGGACTCCTGCGTCGATCCGGCGAAGCCGCCCGCGCCCTCGCCCGGCACCGAACTGCCGTCGTCGGTCAGCAGCCGCACCGCGAAGCCTCGCTCCAGCATGTGCACCAGCGCGGATGCGGCCCCCGACACCGCCCATTCGAAGGCCGAGTCGGGCCCGGTCCCGTGGTAGGCGATCCGCCGGGTGTCCAGCAGCACCGTGCATCTGGCCCGCTGCGGCTGCTCCTCGCGGCGCACCATCAGCTCGCCGTAGCGCGCGGTGGAGCGCCAGTGGACCCGGCGCAGATCGTCGCCGTGCCGGTAGCCGCGCGGAATCACGTCGTCCTCGCCGGCCAGTGCCAGCGTGCGCTGCCGCCCCTCGCCGTAGCCGGAGGCCTCGCCCGCCAGCCGGACCGGTGGCAGCGGCTCGGTCCGCGGGATGACGACCAGGGTGTCGTACGCGCTGAACGAGCGGGTCAGCTCGCACATGCCGAACGGATCGCTCAGCCGCAGCTGCAGCGGTCCGAGCGGATACCGTCCGCGCAGATCCGACCGGACCCGGTACGACACCTCGCGTCGGCCGCCCGCCTCCACCCGGTCCAGCACGAACCGGGGCCGCGGCCCGAGCACATAGGGAACCCGGTCCTGCAGCATCAGCAGGCCGGTGGGCAGCCGCGACACGTTCTCCATCCGCAGGTGCACCCGCGCCTCGGCGCCTGTGGCCACCCGGGACGGGGAGAGCCGCCGGGTGCCCGCGACCCGGTAGCGGGTGCGGAACAGCACCGCTACGCAGACCAGAGGCAGCGTGGCGAGCAGCAGCCCGACCCGCAGCAGATCGCCCTGACCCAGCACATACGCGCAGACCGCGGCCGCGATCCCGGCCGCGAGGAAGGACCGCCCGCGTGTGGTGAGCCCGCCCAGCGCGGCCCGCAGACCGCCCTTGTCGTCGCCGTCGTTCATCGCGGCCGGCCCCCCTGCTGCCATCACACCCGCCGCACGCCGGGCGGCTGCTGCCGGCCGTACATCGCGGGGCCCGGCTGGTGCTGCGGCGCCGGGACGCCCGTACCGCCACCCGCGGTCGGCACCGGCGTCTGCTGCAGGATCTCCAGCACGACCTGCTCCGCGGTACGACGGTTCAACTGGGCCTGCGCAGTGGGCAGCAGCCGGTGCGCGAGCACCGCGACCGCCAGCGCCTGCACATCGTCGGGCAGGCAGTAGTCCCGCCCGCTCAGCGCCGCCGAGGCCTTCGCCGCGCGCAGCAGATGCAGTGTGGCGCGCGGCGAGGCGCCGAGCCTGAGATCCGGGTGGACACGGGTGGCCCCGACCAGCTCCACCGCGTACCGCCGCACGGACTCGGCCACATGGACCGTCCGTACCGCCTCGATCAGCTTCACGATGTCGTGGGCGTGCGCCACCGGCTGCAGATCGTCGAGCGGCGAGACCCCGCCGTGCACATCGAGCATCTGCAGCTCGGCCTCCGCGCTGGGATAGCCGATCGACACCCGGGCCATGAACCGGTCGCGCTGGGCCTCGGGCAGCGGATACGTGCCCTCCATCTCCACCGGGTTCTGGGTGGCCACCACCATGAACGGGTCGGGCAGCTCGTAACTGTGCCCGTCGATGGTGACCTGGCGCTCCTCCATCGACTCCAGCAGCGCGGACTGGGTCTTCGGCGAGGCGCGGTTGATCTCGTCGCCGATCACGATCTGGGCGAAGATCGCGCCCGGTTTGAATTCGAAGTCGCGCCGCTGCTGGTCGAAGATGGACACACCGGTGATGTCCGAAGGCAGCAGGTCCGGTGTGAACTGAATGCGCCGCACCGAGCAGTCGATGGACCGCGCGAGCGCCTTGGCCAGCATGGTCTTGCCCACCCCGGGGACATCCTCGATGAGGAGATGCCCCTCTGCGAGCAGCACGGTCAGCGAAAGCCGTACGACCTCAGGCTTGCCCTCGATCACAGCCTCCACCGACCTGCGCACCCGCTCCGCTGTGGTCGTCAGATCTGTGAGGCTCGCTCGATCGTCATAGGTCGTCACCCGGCCCTCCTCGGCCCTGCCCCACGCTCTCAAGGAGCAGGGGATACCCCATTCACGGGCCGATGCGCTGTAGTTGGCCCGGCCACCCCGAAATACGGACCCCCCTCCGGAACGGTCCGGAGGGATGTCACACCCGCATTCTTGTTGCCGTTACCGCGTCGTGTCACTCGCCTGTGGATAAGTGGGTGTGAAATGTCAGGGTCGGGGGCATTTTCGGTGCCCGGCAAAATCTCGCGAGTGTCAGGTGACGGGGAGGATCTCGCGCAGCAAGCCGCTGGTCACGTCGAAGACGAAGCCGCGGACGTCATCGGTGTGCAGAAGGAACGGCGAGGTGCGGACGCGCTGCATCGACTGCCGTACGTCCTGATCCGCGTCCTTGTACGCCTCCACGGCCCAGACCGGCCGCTGGCCGACCTCCACCTCCAGCTCCTGGCGGAACTCCTCGGTGATCGACTCGAGGCCACAGTTGGTGTGGTGGATGAGTATGACGCTGCGGGTTCCGAGCGCCCGCTGGCTGATGGTCAGCGAGCGGATCACGTCGTCGGTGACCACGCCGCCCGCGTTGCGGATGGTGTGGCAGTCGCCGAGTGCCAGGCCGAGCGCGTCGTGGAGGTCGAGCCGGGCGTCCATGCAGGCGACCACGGCGACCCGCAGCACCGGACGCGCGTCCATACCGGGATCGTTGAACTGGGCCGCGTAACGGATATTCGCCTCGACCAGGTGGTCGGTGACCGTGCCGCCGGTGCGGGCCTGGCCGGCAGCAGGTGCGGAGTGCTCAGCAGGGGACTGCGCGGAAGTCGACATGCATATGACGTTAGCTGTCGCGGATCGCCTTGGCGTGCTGTGAGGGGGGACAAAGAACGTCAACGAGGCTTGTTGTGAGGTAACCCACAAGCCTCACACCAGGTCACTCGGCCGAGTGAAGAGCGGGCGGGGCGACGCGCTGCCGGGTTGATTGATCGGGAATCGATCGAATGGCAGGGTGGACTAAAGTGACGGGAAGTTACCGACACCCTGCACATTTCCGAAGATTTCCCCTGTGTGCGCGGCGTACGTACGGCCCGGCCCTCTCCCGCTCGCCGGTCGGCCGACGCCACTTCCCCGGCGCCGGCGGACCTCCCCTTCCGAGCGGGCGGGGACCAGGCCGTACGTGCAGCCACACGGGACCTGAGCCTGAGAGGGCGCATGAGTCACACCCGACACGTCCCGGTGATGCTCCAGCGATGCCTGGACCTGTTGGCCCCGGCTCTGGAGGCGCCGAGTCCACAACAGCCCGTGGTCGTCGACTGCACCCTCGGTCTCGGCGGCCACAGCGAGGCCCTCCTCGCCGCCTTCCCGTCCGTCCGGCTGATCGCGCTGGACCGGGACAAGGAGGCGCTGCGGCTCTCCGGCGAGCGGCTCGCGCCGTACGGTGACCGGGCCACGCTGGTGCACGCCGTCTACGACGAGCTGCCCGAGGTGCTCGCCCGGCTCGGTGTCCCCAAGGTCCAGGGCATCCTGTTCGACCTCGGTGTCTCCTCCATGCAGCTGGACGAGGCCGACCGCGGGTTCGCGTACGCCCAGGACGCCCCGCTCGACATGCGGATGGACCAGACGACCGGCATCGGCGCGGCCGAGGTGCTCAACACCTACCCGCCGGGCGAGCTCGTCCGGATCCTGCGTGCGTACGGCGAGGAGAAGCAGGCCAAGCGGATCGTCTCCGCGATCGTGCGCGAGCGCGAGAAGGAGCCGTTCAGCAACAGCGCCCGGCTGGTCGAGCTGATCCGTGACTCTCTGCCGCAGGCCGCCAAGCGCACCGGCGGCAACCCCGCCAAGCGCACCTTCCAGGCGCTGCGCATCGAGGTCAACGGCGAGCTCAGCGTCCTGGAGCGGGCGATCCCGGCCGCCGTGCAGGCCCTCGCCGTGGGCGGCCGGATCGCCGTCCTCTCGTACCACTCGCTGGAGGACCGGCTGGTCAAGCAGGTCTTCGCGGCAGGCGCGGCCAACACGGCGCCGCCCGGACTGCCCGTCGTCCCCGAGCGCTACCAGCCCCGGCTGAAGCTCCTGACCCGCGGCGCGGAACTGCCCACGGAGGAGGAGGTCGCCGAGAACCGGCGCGCCGCCCCCGCCCGGCTGCGCGGCGCCCAGCGGATCCGCGAGGAGGAACGATGAGCGCAGCCGACCCGGCCGGTACGGCACCGGGAGAGGCCGAGGTGACGCGGTGAGCGGACCGGCCGGACAGTTGAAGGGGCGGGCCGCACGGCTCGCCCGGCTGATGCCCTCAGGGTCCAGCAGCGCGGCCCGTACGCCCTTCGTCCTGCTGGTCGTGCTGCTCCTCGGCGGCGGCCTGATCACCCTGCTGCTGCTGAACTCCGCACTCAACGAAGGATCGTTCAGACTGAGCGAACTGAGGAAGCGGACCACCGATCTCACCGACGAGCAGCAGGCCCTCCAGCGCGATGTCGACGGCCGCTCCGAGCCGGACGCACTGGAGCGGCGCGCCCGCAAGCTCGGCATGGTGCCCGGTGGCAGTCCCGCCTTCCTCAACCCGGACGGTACGGTCCGCGGCGTCCCCTCCGAGGCCATCGCCCCGCAGACCCACGCGCCCGCTGCCGCGCCACCCGCCAGCTCCTCGCCGTCGAAATCCGCACCGCCATCGGCCCCGCCGTCCGCTTCCGCCACGTCCTCGGCCCCGCCCACCACGAAGCCCAGCACCTCGGCAGCCCCGCCCGCGCAGCCGCGTACCCCGGCACACCAGTCCTCGACCAGCCCCGGCAGGTGACGCAGTGCCCTCGAAGGAACCGCCGCGCCGCCGGGTCCCCGGCCCCGCGCAGCCCCGCCGCGCCGCAGCCGGCTCGGGCCGCCCCCGGCCCGCTGCCCGCCGCCCGTCGGCGCCGGTCCCGCGCGGCCGCGCCCCGCGGGGACCGTCGGCGCGCCCGCTGCGCCTCGGCAGCCCGCGCCCCCGGCTCCGCCTGGTCAGCCTGGCGCTGACGCTCGTCATGCTGGCGTTCGTCGTCCGGCTCCTTCAGGTCCAGGCCGTCGACGCCAGTGCGTACGCGGCCAAGGCCGAGAAGAACCGCTACCTCGAGTACAAGATCTCCGCCGAGCGCGGTGAGATCACCGACCGCAGCGGCATCGCCCTGGCCACCAGCGTCGACGCGTACGACATCACCGCCGACCCCAAGATGTTCACGCCCGAGGACAGCAAGGCCCAGGACGCACCGCAGCAGGCCGCAGCCCTCCTCGCCCCCATCCTCGGCGTCGACGCCGGGGAGCTGACGAAGAAGCTGTCGAAGCCGAAGAGCCGGTACGCCGTCCTGGCCCGCCGCCAGACCCCGCAGGTCTGGAAGCAGATCAAGGACCTCAAGTCCGTCTTCGCCGAGAAGGCCCAGAAGGACAAGGCCAATGGCGGCCCCGGAGCCAATGTGCTGGCCGGCGTCTTCCAGGAGGCGACCACCAAACGGGTCTACCCCAACGGTGGGCTGGCCGCCGGGATACTGGGTTACGTCAACGCCGAGGGCAAGGGCGCGGGCGGCCTCGAATCGCAGCTGGACAAGGAGCTCGCGGGCGAGGACGGCAAGATCAAGTACGCCCAGTCCGGCGGCCGCCGGGTGCCCACCGCGGGCACCAAGGAGGTCCCGGCCGTCGCCGGTTCCGACATCGAGCTGACCATCGACCGGGACATCCAGTGGGCCGCCCAGAAGGCCATCTCGGACCAGGTGAAGAAGTCCAAGGCGGACCGCGGCTATGTGATCGTGCAGAACACCAGGACCGGCGAGGTCCTCGCCATGGCCAACGCCCCCGGCTTCGACCCCAACGACCTCTCGCAGGCCGACGCGGCATCGCTGGGCAACGCGGCCCTGCAGGACGTGTACGAACCCGGCTCCACCAGCAAGGTCATGTCCATGGCCGCCGTCCTGGAGGAGGGTGCGGCCACCCCCGGTACCCACGTCACCGTCCCCAACCGGCTGCACCGCGGCGACCGGCTCTTCAAGGACGACATCGACCACGCCACCTGGTACCTGACGCTCAACGGCGTACTCGCCAAGTCCAGCAACATCGGCACCATCCTGGCCACCGGACAGCTCGGCAGGACGCAGACAGAGGCCAACAAGGTCCTCTACTCGTACCTGCGCAAATTCGGCATCGGCAGCCCGACCGGACTGGACTACCCGGGCGAGACGCCCGGCATCCTCGCCAAGCCGCAGGACTGGTCGACCTCGCAGCAGTACACGATCCCGTTCGGCCAGGGCCTCTCGCTCAACGCCATGCAGGCTGCCTCGGTCTACTCGACGATCGCCAACGGCGGTGTCCGGATCCAGCCCACCCTCGTCCGCGGCACGAGGGGCGCCGACGGCCGCTTCACCCCCGCGACCACCCCCGAACAGACCCGGGTGATCAGCGAGAAGACCGCGAAATCGCTCGCGGGCATGCTGGAGTCGGTGGTCGGTGACGAGGAGGGCACCGGCATCAAGGCCCGTATCCCCGGCTACCGGGTCGCGGGCAAGACCGGCACGGCCAACCGGGTCGATCCGGTCCGCGGCGGATACCACGGCTACACCGCGTCCTTCGCGGGCTTCGCGCCCGCCGACAACCCGCAGATCACTGTCTACTGCGCGATCCAGAACCCGACGAAGGGCAGCTACTTCGGCGGCCAGATCTGCGGTCCCATCTACAAACAGGTCATGGAGTTCGCGCTGAAGACGCTCCAGACCGCACCGTCCGGCAGCGAATCCGCCCGGCTGCCGGTGTCCTTCAAGCCCGGCGAGTGAACTCGGGGTAACAGCCAGTGACAACCATCACGCCCGATCCCGGGAACCGGAACGGGAACCACCGGGGCGCGGCCCCCTCGCTTCGCGAGAGGCCGGGTGCGCCCGGTACGCTCACCGCCGTGCCCCACGCTGAACAGTCCCAAACCATCCAGAAGGACGCCCCTGTGAACTACCCGGGAGCGCCCCGCCCGGATCGGCTCCGGCCGACCACCCTCGGCGAGCTGGCAGCCCGGCTGGGAGTCGAATCGCCGGGATCCGGCGAGGTCACCGGCATCACCCATGACTCGCGGGCGGTACGGCCCGGCGATGTGTACGCGGCGCTGCCCGGCGCCCGCCTCCACGGCGCCGACTTCGTCACCCAGGCCGCTGGCCTCGGCGCGGCGGCGGTCCTCACCGACCCGACGGGCGCCGAGCGCGCCGCCGCCACCGGACTGCCGGTGCTGGTCACCGAGAACCCGCGCGGCCGGATGGGCGAACTCGCCGCCGAGATCTACGGGCGGCCCGGCGCCGACCTCCTGCAGATCGGCATCACCGGAACGTCCGGGAAGACCACCACCGCGTACCTCATCGAGGGCGGATTCCGAGGCGCCGGACGCAGCACCGGGCTGATCGGCACCGTCGAGACGCGGATCGGCGACGAGCGCATGAAATCCGAGCGCACCACCCCCGAAGCGACCGACCTCCAGGCCCTGTTCGCCGTCATGCGCGAGCGAGGCGTCGACGCGGTCACCATGGAGGTCTCCAGCCACGCGCTGGTGCTCGGCCGGGTCGACGGCTGTGTCTTCGACGTCGCCGTCTTCAACAACCTCAGCCCGGAGCACATGGAGTTCCACTCCGGCATGGAGGACTACTTCGAGGCCAAGGCGCAGCTGTTCACCCCCGAGCGCAGCCGGCGGGGCGTCGTCAACTTCGATGACGAGTACGGCCGCAGGCTGATCACGGGGGCGTCCGTTCCGGTCGTCACCTTCTCCGCCGAGGGCCACCTGGACGCCGACTGGCGTGCCGAGGACGTCGAAGTCGGCCCGCTGGGCTCCACCTTCACCGTGGTCGGCCCCAAGGACGAGCGGATCACCGCCAGGGCCCCGCTGCCCGGCCCGTTCAACGTCGCCAACACCCTCGCCGCGATCGTCACCCTCGCCGTCGCGGGCATCGACCCGCAGACTGCGGCCGACGGGGTCGCCGCCGTCCCCGGAGTCCCCGGCCGGCTGGAACGCGTCGACGCCGGACAGCCGTACCTCGCGCTCGTCGACTACGCGCACAAGACCGACGCCGTCGAGTCCGTCCTGCGCTCCCTGCGCAAGGTCACCGAGGGCAGACTGCACATCGTGCTCGGCTGCGGCGGCGACCGCGACACGACGAAGCGCGGACCGATGGGGGCGGCAGCTGCCCGGCTCGCCGACACCGCCGTGCTGACCTCCGACAACCCCCGCTCCGAGGACCCTCTGGCCATCCTCGCCGCGATGCTCTCGGGCGCCGCCGAGGTGCCCGTCCACGAGCGCGGCGACGTCCTGGTCGACGCCGACCGGGCCGCAGCCATCGCCACCGCGGTCGCCCGCGCCCGGCCCGGTGACACCGTGCTGATCGCCGGCAAGGGCCACGAACAGGGCCAGGACATCCACGGAGTGGTGCGCCCCTTCGACGACCGTACGGTGCTGCGCGCGGCCATCGCCCGGTCCCTGGGGCAAGAGAGCGCCGACGATGCCCCCGCGGGCGCCCCGGACCTTGCCCACACCCACGAGAACAACAGTCAGGGATGACCAAGTGATCGCCCTTACCCTCGCCGAGATCGCCGAAATCGTCGGCGGGCAGTCGTACGACATACCGGATCCGGCAGCGACCGTCAGCGGGCCTGTCGTCATCGACTCCCGAGCGGTGGAGCAAGGCAGCCTGTTCGTCGCCTTCGCCGGTGAACGGGTCGACGGCCACGACTATGCGCAGCGCGCCGTCGAGGCGGGCGCGGCAGCCGTACTGGCCGCCCGCCCCGTCGGTGTCCCGGCGATCGTCGTCGACGACGTCATGGCCGCGCTCGGCGCCCTCGCCCGGGCCGTCGTCGGACGCCTCGGCACCGTCGTCGTCGCCCTCACCGGCTCCGCGGGCAAGACCTCCACCAAGGACCTGATCGCCCAGCTCCTGGAGCGCAAGGGCCCCACCGTCTTCCCTGCCGGCAATCTCAACAACGAGATCGGGCTGCCGCTCACCGCCCTGCGCGCCACCGAGAA
Organism: Streptomyces sp. NPDC005181; assembly: GCF_040608395.1. Lineage (NCBI taxonomy): Bacteria > Bacillati > Actinomycetota > Actinomycetes > Kitasatosporales > Streptomycetaceae > Streptomyces > Streptomyces sp. NPDC005181. The sequence continues at coordinate 131,624 of NZ_JBEXID010000007.1, read as the reverse complement.
GACCGAGCACCTCGTCCTCGAAATGGGTGCCCGCTACATCGGCGACATCCGCTACCTCACCAGCCTCGTCCCGCCGCGGATCGGCCTCGTCCTCAACGTCGGCACCGCACACATCGGCGAGTTCGGCGGCCGCGAGCAGATTGCCCTCGCCAAGGGCGAGATGGTCGAGTCGCTTCCCGAAAACGGGGTCGCCGTTCTCAACGCCGACGACCCGCTCGTGCGTGCCATGTCCTCTCGTACGAAGGCCCGGGTGCTGCTCTTCGGTGAAGCCGCGGATGCGGACGTACGGGGAGAGAAGGTCCGTCTCACCGACGACGGCCGCCCCGCTTTCACGCTCCACACACCCACCGGGTGCAGCGATGTGACCATGCGCCTGTACGGTGAGCACCACGTGTCGAACGCGCTCGCCGCGGCCGCCGTCGCCCATGAGTTGGGCCTGTCCGCAGATGAGATCGCCGTGGCGCTCTCCGAGGCGGGCACCCTCTCCCGCTGGCGCATGGAGGTCACCGAGCGTCCGGACGGCGTGACGTTCGTCAATGACGCCTACAACGCGAACCCCGAATCCATGCGAGCAGCGCTGCGCGCGCTGGTCGCCATGGGGAAGGGCCGGCGTACGTGGGCGGTGCTCGGCCCCATGGCTGAGCTCGGCGACGCCTCGCTCGCCGAGCACGACGCGGTCGGACGGCTCGCCGTCCGGCTCAACGTCAGCAAGCTCGTCGCGGTCGGGGGCAGAGAAGCCTCCTGGCTGCAACTGGGCGCATACAACGAGGGTTCGTGGGGTGAGGAGTCGGTGCACGTGTCCGACGCACAGGCGGCCGTCGACCTGTTGCGCAGTGAACTGCGCGCGGGAGACGTCGTGCTGGTGAAGGCGTCCCGGTCGGCCGGCCTGGAAAAGGTCGCCCAGGCACTGCTGGAGAACTCGACCGAGGGCGAGGTCACCGGCCGATGAGGCAGATCCTCTTCGCGGGGGCCATCGGGCTCTTCCTGACCCTGGTCGGTACCCCGCTGCTGATCAAGCTCCTGGCCCGCAAGGGATACGGGCAGTTCATCCGCGACGACGGCCCGCGCAGCCACGGCAGCAAGAAGGGCACGCCCACCATGGGCGGCATCGCCTTCATCCTGGCCACGCTGATGGCGTACGTCCTGGCGAAGGTGATCACCGGCGAGCCGATCAGATTCTCCGGGGTGCTGGTCCTGTTCCTGATGACCGGTATGGGTCTGGTCGGGTTCCTCGACGACTACATCAAGATCGTCAAGCAGCGTTCGCTCGGCCTGCGGGCCAAGGCGAAGATGGCCGGCCAGCTGATCGTCGGCATCGCCTTCGCGGTGCTGTCGCTCCAGTTCGCCGACGGCCGCGGCAACACCCCGGCCTCCACCAAGCTGTCGTTCGTCACGGACTTCGGCTGGTCGATCGGCCCGGTGCTGTTCGTCGTCTGGGCGCTGTTCATGATCCTCGCCATGTCCAACGGCGTGAATCTGACGGACGGCCTGGACGGTCTGGCCACCGGCGCCTCCGTGATGGTCTTCGGCGCGTACACCTTCATCGGGCTGTGGCAGTTCCAGGAGTCCTGCGCCAACGCGGTCTCCCTGACCAACCCCAACGCCTGCTTCGAGGTCCGCGATCCGCTCGACCTCGCGGTCGTCGCCTCCGCGCTGATGGGCGCCTGCTTCGGCTTCCTGTGGTGGAACACCTCGCCCGCCAAGATCTTCATGGGCGACACCGGTTCGCTGGCACTCGGCGGCGCGCTCGCGGGTCTCGCGATCTGCTCCCGCACCGAGTTCCTGATGGCCATCCTCGGCGGCCTCTTCGTCATGATCACCATGTCCGTGGTCATCCAGGTCGGCTCCTTCAAGATGACCGGCAAGCGGGTCTTCCGGATGGCGCCGCTCCAGCATCACTTCGAACTCAAGGGCTGGTCCGAAGTCCTTGTCGTGGTCCGTTTCTGGATCATCCAGGGCATGTGCGTGATCGTAGGACTCGGTCTCTTCTACGCAGGGTGGGCAGCCGCCAAGTGAGCAACCAGGACTGGCAGGGCAAGCACGTCACCGTCGCCGGGCTCGGTGTCAGCGGTATCCCCGCTGCCCGTGTCCTGCACGGCCTCGGCGCCGTCGTCACGGTGGTCAACGACGGGGACGACGAGCGTTCCCGTGCACAGGCCGCCGAGCTGGAGGCGCAGGGAATCACCGTGCGCCTCGGCGACGGGGCGACCCTGCCCGAGTCCACCGAGCTCATCGTCACCACCCCCGGCTGGAAGCCCGACAAGCCGCTCTTCGCAGCAGCCGCCGAGGCGGGCGTCCCGGTCTGGGGCGACGTCGAGCTCGCCTGGCGGCTGCGCGGCCGGGACGGCAGGGAACCGGCCCCCTGGCTCGCAGTCACCGGCACCAACGGCAAGACCACGACCGTACGGATGCTCGCCTCGATCCTGGAGGCGGCCGGGCTGCGCACAGCGGCCGTCGGCAACATCGGGGTCTCCCTGCTGGACGCGGTGCTCGGCGACGAGACGTACGACGTACTCGCCGTCGAGCTCTCCAGCTACCAGCTGCACTGGGCGCCCTCGCTGCGCGCCCACTCCGCGGTCGTCCTCAACCTGGCGCCCGACCATCTCGACTGGCACGGCTCCATGGAGGCGTACATCGCGGACAAGGGCCGGATCTACGAGGGCAACCGGATCGCCTGTGTCTACAACGCGGCCGACAAGGCCACCGAGGACCTGGTCCGGGAGGCGGACGTCGAGGAGGGCTGCCGCGCCATCGGCTTCACCCTCGGCACCCCGGGCCCGTCCCAGCTGGGCGTCGTCGACGGCATCCTCGTCGACCGGGCCTTCGTGACCAACCGGCAGAAGCAGGCCCAGGAGCTCGCCGAGGTCGGGGACGTCAACCCGCCCGCCCCGCACAACATCGCCAATGCCCTGGCGGCCGCGGCGCTCGCCCGCGCGTTCGGCGTCGAGCCCAGGGCGGTACGGGACGGGCTGCGGGCCTTCCGTCCCGACGCGCACCGTATCGAGCATGTCGCGGACGTCGCCGAGGTCGCGTACATCGACGACTCCAAGGCCACCAACACCCATGCCGCGGAGGCCTCCCTCGCGGCGTACGACCCGATCGTCTGGATCGCCGGCGGCCTCGCCAAGGGCGCCACCTTCGACGAGCTGGTGAGCGGAGCCGTGAAGCGGCTGCGTGGCGTCGTGCTGATGGGCCGCGACCGGGCGCTGATCCGCGAAGCCCTCACGCGACACGCCCCCGAGGTCCCGGTCGTCGACCTCGACCGGACCGACACTGGGGCGATGTCCGAGGCGGTCCGCGAGGCGGCACGGCTCGCCCGGCCGGGAGACACCGTACTGATGGCCCCGGCCTGCGCCTCGATGGACATGTTCGCCAATTACAACAAGCGGGGCGAGGCATTCGCGGACGCGGTCCGCGCACTCGCCGAAGAGAGCGCCTGACGGGCCCGGCCGCCGCGCCGTACTGTCCCGGACAACCGGGGACGGGCGGCTCCGCCGCACACCCCGGCCCTTGGCAGCAGCCCCGGGCACGAGCAGTGGAGGGGACAGCGACAATGCCGGCCGATGAGAGCTCCGCCGCGCGCGGCACAGACCGCTCACAGCCGACCGTGGCGATCAGCCGGGCGCTCGCCCCGCTTTTCCTGGCCTCCGCCCGCCTGGCAGGGCCCCCGGCGCCTGCCGGCCTCGCCCTGCGCGGCAGGCTGGCGACGGGTGCCGGCCGGCGGCCCGCGGTGCCGCGCTCCAGGGGCCACGACGGCCCCGGCCCGCGCACCCCCCGCAGCGGCGGTGTGCGGCGGATGTACGAGCAGGCACGCCGGGCCTGGGACCGCCCGCTGACCGCGTACTACCTGATCCTCGGCGCCGGCCTGCTGATCACCGTGCTCGGCCTGGTGATGGTCTACTCCGCCTCGATGATCAAGGCACTGGAACTGGACAAACCCGGCACGTATTTCTTCCGTAAACAGTTCCTCGCCGCCGTCATCGGCTCCGCACTGCTGGTGATCGCCTCCCGGATGCCCGTCAAACTCCACCGGGCGCTCGCCTACCCGCTGCTCATGGGCACGGTCTTCCTGATGGTGCTGGTCCAGGTGCCGGGGATAGGGATGTCGGTCCACGGCAACCAGAACTGGCTCTACCTGGGCGGCCCCTTCCAGCTCCAGCCCAGCGAGTTCGGCAAGCTGGCCCTGATCCTCTGGGGCGCCGATCTGCTCGCGCGCAAACAGGACAAACGGCTGCTGGCGCAGTGGAAGCACATGCTGGTGCCGCTCGTCCCGGTCGCCTTCATGCTCCTCGGGCTGATCATGCTCGGCGGCGACATGGGAACTGCGATGATTCTCACCGCGATCCTCTTCGGCCTGCTCTGGCTGGCCGGGGCGCCCACCCGGCTCTTCGCCGGGGTGCTCGCCGTCGCGGGAGTCCTGGCCTACCTGCTGATCAAGACCAGTCCGAACCGGATGTCACGCCTCAGCTGCATGGGGGTCAGCGAACCAGGCCCCGACGGCTCGTGCTGGCAGGCAGTGCACGGCATCTATGCTCTGGCGTCCGGCGGATGGTTCGGATCCGGGTTGGGTGCGAGTGTGGAAAAATGGGGCCAACTGCCTGAACCTCACACCGACTTCATCTTCGCCATCACCGGGGAGGAACTGGGGTTGGCGGGGACGCTGTCGGTGCTCGCCCTCTTCGCGGCTCTAGGCTATGCGGGTATCCGCGTGGCCGGACGCACGGAGGACCCCTTCGTGAGGTACGCCGCGGGAGGTGTGACCACCTGGATCATGGTTCAGGCCGTGATCAATATCGGTGCGGTGCTCGGCCTGCTGCCGATCGCCGGGGTCCCGCTCCCGCTGTTCTCCTACGGAGGATCGGCCCTGCTGCCGACCATGTTCGCTGTCGGGCTACTGATCGCGTTCGCGCGGGAGGAACCCGCCGCGAAGGCGGCCCTGGCCATGCGGAGGCCCGGGGTGAGATGGAAGACGATGAGACGGCGCGTCAAGAAGCGTCCGTCCGGAGAGCGGTGAATTTCGGTGCATGTCGTACTCGCCGGCGGGGGGACCGCCGGCCACATCGAGCCCGCGCTTGCCCTCGCGGATGCCCTGCGCAGGCAGGACCCGAGCGTGGGAATCACTGCCCTGGGCACGGAGCGCGGACTCGAGACCAGGCTCGTACCCGAGCGGGGGTACGAACTGGCGCTGATCCCGGCCGTCCCGCTGCCGCGCAAGCCCACCCCCGAACTGATCACCGTCCCGGGACGGCTGCGCGGCACCATCAAGGCCGCCGAGCAGATCCTGGAGCGCACCAAGGCGGACTGCGTGGTCGGCTTCGGCGGCTATGTCGCCCTGCCCGGCTATCTGGCGGCCAAGCGGGTCGGGGTGCCGATCGTCGTGCATGAGGCCAACGCGCGGCCGGGCCTGGCCAACAAGATCGGTTCCCGGTACGCGCACGGGGTCGCCGTATCCACCCCGGACAGCAAGCTGCGCGGTGCCCGCTACATCGGCATCCCGCTGCGCCGCACCATCGCCACCCTGGACCGGGCCCGGGTCCGCCCGGAGGCGCGCGACGCGTTCGGTCTCGACCCCAATCTGCCGACACTGCTGGTCTCCGGCGGTTCGCAGGGCGCCCGCCACCTCAACGAGGTGATCCAGCGGGTCGCCCCGCTGCTGCAGCGCTCCGGGATCCAGATTCTGCACGTGGTCGGCCCGAAGAACGAATTGCCGCGCATCGACAACATGCCCGGGATGCCGCCCTACATCCCGGTACCGTACGTGGACCGGATGGACCTCGCGTACGCCGCGGCCGACATGATGCTCTGCCGCGCGGGCGCGATGACCGTCGCCGAACTCTCCGCCGTCGGGCTTCCCGCCGCCTACGTCCCGCTGCCGATCGGCAACGGCGAACAGCGGCTCAACGCCCAGCCGGTGGTCAACGCCGGCGGCGGTCTGCTGGTGGACGACGCTGCGCTCACCCCCGAGTGGGTGCAGGGCAACGTCCTCCCGGTGCTTGCGGATCCGCACCGGTTGTACGAAATGTCCCGTGCTGCCGCCGAGTTCGGCCGCAGGGATGCCGACGACCTGCTCGTCGGCATGGTGTACGAGGCGATTGCCGCACGTCGCAACGCGTGAGGCGGGCGGGTCCGGGGGCGGTGCCCCCGGACCCGGCATAAGGAGCGAGCGTGGCCGGACCGACGACCGCCCGGCGCGGTGCAGGGCAGCAGCAGGACGACCCGGCCCGCCCGCCGCGCCCCACCAGGCGCAGACTGCCCAGGCGCAGACTGCTGATCGTGATCGCCGTCGGCATCCTGCTGCTCGCTTCGGGCTCCGTCTGGGCGCTCTACGGCTCGTCCTGGCTCCGGGCCGAACAGGTCACCACCACCGGGGTCGCCGTACTGACCCCGGCCGAGGTGGAGGCCGCCGCTGCGGTGCCGATCGGGGCCCCGATGATCGCCGTGGACACGGACGCCATCGCGGACCGGTTGCGCCAGAAGTTGCCTCGTATCGACTCGGTGGATGTCGTGCGGTCATGGCCGCACGACATCGGACTTAAAGTGACCGAACGCAAACCGGTTCTGTTGATGAAAAAGGGAACAAAGTTCATTGAAGTGGACGTGAAAGGTGTCCGTTTCGCCACGGCGGACAGACCGCCGAAGCGCGTGCCGCTGCTGGAACTGACTCCCGATCAGTCAGCGAGTCTGCGCCGCTTCGGCAGCGGCCGGCTGGTGCGGGAAGCCGTCCGGGTCGCGGGCGAACTCCCCGGTGCGGTTGCCAAGGACACCCAGGTCGTGCGGGTCACCTCGTACGATTCGATCACCTTGGAGCTGACCGGGGACCGCACGGTGGTCTGGGGCAGCGGCGAGGAGGGGCCGGTGAAGGCAAGAGTCCTCACCGCTCTCATGAAAGCGGCTCCCAAAGCGGGACACTTCGACGTGAGTGCACCCACCGCTCCTGCGGTGTCGGGCAGGTGACGCGCATTTGGCCTGGCCAGCACCCTGGTTGGTCAGCGCTACGGGTGATCACATAGGGTGAAAAGAAAAACGGGAGGTTCGGCGTGTTCGTTGAACGTGCGCCACTTGTCGACTTAGTGTCCTGTTCGGAAGAGTCCAAGAAGCAGACACACTGGTAACCCTAAACTTCAACGTTAGGGTTTGGGTCGGCGTTCGGACCGTCCCAATCGGCATCAGTCGTCGCCGCGGGAGATCCGCGAAGCGACGACACGTAACTCGAGGCGAGAGGCCTTCGACGTGGCAGCACCGCAGAACTACCTCGCAGTCATCAAGGTCATCGGTGTCGGCGGCGGTGGTGTCAATGCCATCAACCGAATGATCGAGGTCGGTCTCAAGGGCGTCGAGTTCATCGCGATCAACACTGATGCGCAAGCCCTGTTGATGAGCGACGCCGACGTCAAGCTCGACGTCGGCCGTGAACTCACCCGCGGCCTCGGCGCCGGGGCCAACCCGGCCGTCGGTCGTAAGGCGGCAGAGGACCACCGTGAGGAGATCGAGGAGGTCCTCAAGGGGGCCGACATGGTCTTCGTCACCGCCGGAGAAGGCGGCGGCACCGGAACCGGCGGCGCACCCGTCGTCGCCAACATCGCGCGCTCGCTCGGCGCCCTCACGATCGGCGTGGTCACCCGCCCGTTCACCTTCGAGGGCCGGCGTCGCGCCAACCAGGCGGAGGACGGCATCGCCGAGCTCCGCGAAGAGGTCGACACCCTCATCGTCATTCCCAACGACCGACTGCTGTCCATCTCGGACCGCCAGGTCAGCGTGCTCGACGCGTTCAAGTCGGCCGACCAGGTACTGCTCTCGGGTGTCCAGGGCATCACCGACCTCATCACCACCCCGGGTCTGATCAACCTGGACTTCGCCGACGTCAAGTCGGTCATGTCCGAGGCAGGATCGGCGCTCATGGGCATCGGCTCGGCCCGCGGCGACGACCGCGCGGTGGCCGCGGCCGAGATGGCGATCTCCTCGCCGCTCCTGGAGGCGTCCATCGACGGCGCCCGTGGTGTCCTGCTCTCCATCTCCGGCGGCAGCGACCTCGGTCTCTTCGAGATCAACGAGGCCGCCCAGCTGGTGAGCGAGGCGGCCCACCCCGAGGCGAACATCATCTTCGGTGCGGTCATCGACGACGCACTGGGCGACGAGGTGCGGGTCACCGTGATCGCCGCGGGCTTCGACGGCGGACAGCCGCCGGCCCGTCGCGAGAACGTCCTCGGTGCGGGCGCCAACAAGCGCGAGGAGCAGACTTCGCCGGTCCGGGCCGCCGAGCCGGTGCGCCAGTCCGGCGGGCTCGGTTCTGTGCCTGTGCGCGAGGAGTCCCCGGCTCCGGTCGAGTCCGTACCGGTGGCGAACGAGACCTCGAGGTCGCCGGTCTCCCCGCCGCACGTCCCGCCGGCCCGTCCCTCCTACCAGGACTCCCAGGCCGAAGAGCTGGATGTTCCGGACTTCTTGAAGTGATAGGCCAGCACCACGCAGTGACCGCAGTGTCCTCTGTGTCCTCGGGGGGTGGCGCTCACTTCGCCTTCACCGACAGGTGGGGCGGGGTGAGCGCCGCTCCGTACGAGGAGCTCAACCTCGGCGGCGCGGTCGGGGACGACTCCGCCGCCGTTCTCGCCAATCGCGAGCGCGCCGCCCGCACCCTCGGTCTCGACCCGGCGCAGATCGTCTGGATGAACCAGGTGCACGGGCGGGACGTGGCCGTGGTCGACGGGCCCTGGCCGGACGGTTGTGAGATTCCCGCGGTGGACGCCGTGGTGACCGCGCAACGGGGACTCCCGCTCGCCGTGCTCACCGCCGACTGCACCCCCGTACTCCTCGCGGACCCGGTCGCCGGGATCGTGGCGGCGGCACACGCCGGCCGCCCCGGTCTGGTCGCCGGAGTCGTCCCCGCCGTGGTCGAGGCCATGGTGACGCTCGGCGCGGAGCCGTCCCGGATCACCGCGCACACCGGCCCGGCCGTCTGCGGACGGTGTTACGAAGTCCCGGCGGTGATGCGGTCCGAGGTCGCCGAGGCGGTCCCCGGATCGTGGTCCGAGACCAGCTGGGGAACGCCGGCCGTGGATGTCACCGCCGGGGTCCATGCTCAGCTCGAATCCCTCGGGGTCCGGGACCGGCACAAGTCGCCTGCCTGCACCCTGGAATCCGGCGACCACTTCTCGTACCGCCGCGACCGCACGACCGGGCGGCTCGCCGGATATGTCTGGTTGGACTGATAGGGCATGACGGACCGTAGAACTCAACTCGCCGAAAATCTGGCACAGGTGGAGGAACGCATTGCTTCGGCCTGTGCCGCCGCCGGTCGCAAAAGGGAAGAAGTGACCCTCATCGTGGTCACGAAGACCTATCCCGCGAGCGATGTGCGGATCCTGCATGAACTCGGTGTGCGTCATGTCGCGGAGAATCGTGACCAGGACGCGGCACCGAAGGCAGCCGCTTGCGCCGATCTGTCGCTCACATGGCACTTTGTCGGACAACTGCAGACGAACAAGGTTCGTTCCGTGGCGAGTTATGCCGATGTCGTGCAGTCGGTTGACCGGACCAAGTTGGTCACGGCTCTCTCGGCGGCCGCTGTGCGCGGCGGGCGCGAACTCGGGTGTCTCATCCAGGTCGCGCTCGACGCGGAGAGCGGCGAACGCGGTGACCGGGGAGGCGTCGCGCCGGACGGGATCGAGGAGTTGGCCGCCGCGGTGGCCGCTGCGCCGGGGCTCCGGCTCGACGGTCTGATGACCGTGGCGCCACTCGCCGGACCGTACGCCGGGCGGCAACGCGCGGCATTCGACCGGCTGATGGAATTCTCATCCCGCCTGCGCGGGAACCATCCGGCTGCGAACATGGTCTCCGCAGGGATGAGCGCGGACCTCGAGGAAGCGGTTGCGGCCGGAGCGACACATGTGCGCGTCGGTACTGCGGTACTCGGAGTCCGACCCGGGCTCGGGTAACGTCGCCAAGCAAGTCGGACCACAGCAGAAAATATGGTCATTCCCGCCTTTGGCGGGCAGGCCTGAGTGGATCGCGGGCACTTGGTGACAGGTTCCGATCCACCACAGAGCGGAGGACTCAGAGCATGGCCGGCGCGATGCGCAAGATGGCGGTCTACCTCGGCCTCGTGGAGGACGATGGGTACGACGGTCCGGGGTTCGACCCCGACGACGAATTCGAACCCGAGCCGGAGCCGGAGCGTGACCGGCGGCGGCACCAGCCCGCGCATCAGGTGGAGCGGGATCGCGAGCGGGACGAACCGGTACGAGTGGTGCAGCCGCCCGCGCAGCGGGAGCCCGTCCAGATCCCGGCCGAGAGCGCGCGACCCGCCCGAATCGCACCCGTGGCATCCATCACACCTGAACGCCCCAACATGGAGAAGAACGCACCGGTGATCATGCCCAAGGTCGTGTCCGAGCGGGAGCCCTACCGGATCACCACGCTGCACCCCCGGACCTACAACGAGGCCCGTACCATCGGGGAACACTTCCGTGAGGGCACTCCGGTGATCATGAATCTCACGGAGATGGACGATACGGACGCGAAGCGACTTGTCGACTTTGCCGCAGGACTCGTCTTCGGTCTCCATGGCAGCATTGAACGGGTGACGCAGAAGGTGTTCCTGTTGTCGCCTGCTAACGTCGATGTCACGGCGGAGGACAAGGCCCGCATCGCTGAGGGCGGATTCTTCAACCAGAGCTGAGAACACGACACCGGGAACAACCCCGGCCGCGAGGCCGGAGCTACGAGAGCCAGGGGAGAGGGAAGCGCGAAATGGGCGTCGCACTGCAGGTTGTCTATATCGCGCTGATGTGTTTCCTCATCGTGCTGATCTTCCGGCTGGTCATGGACTACGTCTTCCAGTTCGCACGTTCATGGCAGCCCGGCAAGCCGATGGTGGTGCTTCTTGAGGCCACCTACACTGTCACCGATCCACCGCTCAAGCTTCTGCGGCGGTTCATTCCGCCGCTGCGTCTCGGGGGCGTGGCACTCGACCTGTCCTTCTTCGTTCTGATGATCATCGTCTACATCCTGATCTCGATTGTGACCAGGCTGTGAACGATACGGTCTTGCCGACTGCCGACGACTACGTAGAGGTGAAGAAGAGATGCCGCTGACCCCCGAGGACGTGCGGAACAAGCAGTTCACGACCGTCCGCCTCCGAGAAGGCTATGACGAGGACGAGGTCGATGCCTTCCTCGACGAGGTCGAATCCGAGCTGACCCGCCTGCTCCGTGAAAACGAGGACCTGCGCGCCAAGCTGGCCGCCGCCACGCGTGCCGCCGCGCAGAACCAGCAGCAGGGCATGCGGAAGCCGGAGCCGCAGGACCGGCCCGGGGCACCCGTGCCCGCCGCCATATCGGGTCCGCCGGTCCAGCAGCAGCCCCCGCAGATGGGTCCCCCCCAGCTGCCCGGTGGTGCTCCGCAGCTGCCCGCCGGTCCCAGCGGTCACGGTCCTGGTCCCCAGGGTCAGCACGGTCCCGGTCCGCAGGGCCAGCACGGCCCCGGCCCGATGCAGGGCGGTCCCATGGGCGGTCCCATGGGTCACGCGCCGCAGCAGATGCAGCAGATGCAGCCGCCGCAGATGCAGCAGATGCAGCCGCCGCAGATGCAGCAGATGCAGCAGCCCGGTCAGGGCCCCGGTGGCGACAGCGCCGCCCGTGTCCTCTCCCTCGCACAGCAGACCGCCGACCAGGCGATCGCGGAGGCCCGTTCCGAGGCCAACAAGATCGTCGGCGAGGCGCGGAGCCGTGCCGAGGGCCTGGAGCGCGATGCGCGTGCCAAGGCGGACGCGCTGGAGCGGGACGCGCAGGAGAAGCACCGCGTGGCGATGGGCTCGCTGGAGTCGGCCCGCGCGACGCTGGAGCGCAAGGTCGAGGACCTGCGTGGCTTCGAGCGCGAGTACCGGACCAGGCTGAAGTCCTACCTGGAGAGCCAGCTGCGTCAGCTGGAGACCCAGGCCGACGACTCGCTTGCCCCGCCGCGGACCCCGGCTGCCCCTTCGCTGCCGCCGTCGCCCTCGCTGGCTCCGGCCGGTGCGAGTGCCATGGGACACACCATGGGTGGCAACCACGGTGGTCACGGTGGCCCGCAGATGGGCGGCAACCAGTCCATGGGTGGACCGACGTACGGTGGCCAGCAGCAGATGTCGCCGGCCATGACGCAGCCGATGGCACCGGTGCGGCCGCAGGCGCCGCAGCCGATGCAGCAGGCGCCTTCGCCGATGCGTGGCTTCCTTATCGACGAGGACGACAACTGAGCGGCCTGCGCGCGCTGAGCGCGTAGCCGTCGGCAGGCTGAGGGCCGGGCCCCGGGGTTTTCCCCGGGGCCCGGCCCTTTGCCGTGGGCGGATGCGTCTGCGGCGGGGGTGCCCTCACTCCCCCGCAGCCCTGAAGGCATGAGAACCCCCTCGACGGGCTGAACGATGCCCTCCATCGCCGGGCGGGCTCGATGGTGCCGCGCACCGCCCCCGGTCCCGGGAACAGCGAAAGGGCCCGGCCGGAACGTGTCCGGCCGGGCCCCTCGTGGTGTGGGTTACTGCTCTGTCTTGCGCAGGCGGAACGTCAGCGCCAGGCCCTCGTCCGTGAACGGTGCGCCGTACGCCTCGTCCGCCTCGCCCTCCGCGTAGTCCAGTGCCAGCACCTCGTCCGCGATCAGCGCCGAGTGCTCGGTCAGCGCCTCCACCGTCGCGGGCGACGTGGACGTCCAGCGGACGGCGATGCGGTCCGCGACGTCCAGGCCGCTGTTCTTGCGGGCCTCCTGGATCAGCCTGATCGCGTCACGGGCCAGCCCCGCACGTCGCAGCTCCGGGGTGATCTCCAGATCCAGGGCGACCGTCGCGCCCGAGTCGGACGCCACCGACCAGCCCTCGCGCGGCGTCTCGGTGATGATCACCTCGTCGGGGGAGAGGGTGACCTCCTGGCCGTCCACCTCGACCGACGCCGTGCCCTCGCGCAGGGCCAGCGAGAGCGCAGCCGCGTCGGCGTTCGCGACGGCCTTCGCGACCGCCTGGACGCCCTTGCCGAACCGCTTGCCCAGCGCCCGGAAGTTCGCCTTCGCCGTCGTGTCGACCAGCGAGCCGCCGACCTCGGAGAGGGAGGCCAGCGAGGAGACGTTCAGCTCCTCCGTGATCTGGGCGTGCAGATCGGGGGAGAGCGTGTCGAAGCCCGACGCCGCGACCAGCGCCCGGGAGAGCGGCTGACGGGTCTTGACGCCCGACTCCGCGCGCGTGGCGCGGCCGAGCTCGACCAGGCGGCGTACCAGCGCCATCTGGCTGGAGAGGGCCGGGTCGATGGCCGTGAGGTCCGCCTTCGGCCAGGTGGAGAGGTGGACCGACTCGGGGGCGTCCGCGGTGACCGGGACGACCAGGTCCTGCCAGACCCGCTCGGTGAGGAACGGGGTCAGCGGCGCCATCAGCCGGGTGACCGTCTCGACGACCTCGTGCAGGGTGCGCAGCGCCGCCTTGTCGCCCTGCCAGAAGCGGCGGCGGGAACGGCGTACGTACCAGTTGGACAGGTCGTCCACGAAGGCGGAGAGGAGCTTGCCGGCGCGCTGGGTGTCGTAGCCCTCCAGTGCCTGCGTGACCTGGTCCACCAGCGCGTTCAGCTCGCTGAGCAGCCAGCGGTCCAGGACCGTGCGGTCCGCCGGGGCCAGGTCGGCCGCGGACGGCGCCCAGTTCGACGTACGGGCGTACAGGGCCTGGAAGGCGACCGTGTTCCAGTACGTGAGGAGGGTCTTGCGCACGACCTCCTGGATCGTGCCGTGGCCTACGCGCCGCGCCGCCCAGGGGGAGCCGCCCGCCGCCATGAACCAGCGGACCGCGTCCGCGCCGTGCTGGTCCATGAGCGGGATCGGCTGGAGGATGTTGCCCAGGTGCTTGGACATCTTCCGGCCGTCCTCGGCGAGGATGTGGCCCAGGCAGACCACGTTCTCGTACGACGACTTGTCGAAGACCAGTGTGCCGACGGCCATCAGCGTGTAGAACCAGCCGCGGGTCTGGTCGATGGCCTCGGAGATGAACTGTGCCGGGTAGCGGCTCTCGAAGAGCTCCTTGTTCTTGTACGGGTAGCCCCACTGAGCGAACGGCATCGAACCCGAGTCGTACCAGGCATCGATGACCTCCGGGACGCGGTACGCCTCCAGCTGGCAGTTCTCCTGCGTGCAGGTGAACGTGATCGCGTCGATGAACGGACGGTGCGGGTCCAGGTCCGACTGGTCGGCGCCGGTGAGCTCGGTCAGCTCGGCGCGGGAGCCGACGCAGGTGAGGTGGTTGTCCTCGCAGCGCCAGATCGGCAGCGGGGTGCCCCAGTAGCGGTTGCGGGACAGCGCCCAGTCGACGTTGTTGTTCAGCCAGTCGCCGAAGCGGCCGTTCTTGACCGATTCCGGGAACCAGTTGGTCTTCTCGTTCTCTTCGAGGAGCCGGTCCTTGACGGCGGTCGTCCGGATGTACCAGGACGGCTGCGCGTAGTAGAGCAGCGCGGTGTGGCAGCGCCAGCAGTGCGGGTAGCTGTGCTCGTACGGGACGTGGCGGAAGAGCTTGCCGCGGGCGGCCAGGTCCTCGGTGAGCGCCTCGTCGGCCTTCTTGAAGAAGACACCGCCGACCAGCGGCAGGTTCTCCTCGAAGGTGCCGTCGGGGCGGACCGGGTTCACGACCGGCAGACCGTAGGCGCGGCAGACCTTGAGGTCGTCCTCACCGAACGCGGGGGACTGGTGGACCAGACCCGTACCGTCCTCGGTCGTCACGTACTCGGCGTTGACGACGTAGTGCGCCGGGGCCGGGAAGTCCACGAGGGCGAACGGGCGCTCGTACGTCCAGCGCTCCATCTCGCGGCCGGTGAACGACTGGCCGGTGAGCTCCCAGCCCTCGCCGAGTGCCTTCTCCAGGAGGGGCTGGGCGACGACGAGCTTCTCCTCGCCGTTGGTCGCGACGACGTACGTGACGTCGGGGTGCGCGGCGACCGCGGTGTTGGAGACCAGCGTCCACGGGGTGGTCGTCCAGACCAGCAGCGCGGCCTCGCCCACCAGCGGGCCGGAGGTGAGCGGGAAGCGTACGAAGACCGAGGGGTCGACGACCGTCTCGTAACCCTGTGCCAGCTCGTGGTCCGAGAGGCCGGTGCCGCACCGCGGGCACCAGGGCGCGACGCGGTGGTCCTGGACCAGCAGGTCCTTGTTGAAGATCTCCTTCAGGGACCACCAGACGGAGTCGACGTACGACGGGTCCATCGTGCGGTACGCGTCGTCCAGGTCGACCCAGTAGCCCATCCGGGTCGTGAGCTCGGTGAACGCGTCGGTGTGGCGGGTCACGGACTCGCGGCACCTGGCATTGAACTCGGCGATGCCGTACGCCTCGATGTCCTTCTTGCCGTTGAAGCCCAGCTCCTTCTCGACCGCGAGCTCGACCGGCAGTCCGTGGCAGTCCCAGCCGGCCTTGCGGCCCACGTGGTAGCCCTGCATGGTGCGGAAGCGGGGGAAGACGTCCTTGAAGACGCGGGCCTCGATGTGGTGGGCGCCGGGCATCCCGTTGGCGGTCGGCGGGCCCTCGTAGAAGACCCACTCGGGGCGGCCCTCGGACTGTTCGAGGCTCTTGGCGAAGACCTTGCTCTCGCGCCAGAAGTCGAGCACGGCGTGCTCCAGCGCGGGAAGGTCGACCTGGGCGGGTACCTGGCGGTACTGCGGCGATGTCATGGGCGAGATTCCTCCGGCGGACGTTTTCCACTTCCGTCGGAGGGACGAGAACCGTGCCGGCTCCCGCGGTACCACCCTCCTTGGCCCCGAGTGTGCGCCCGTGGCCCCCTCATTGGGGTCGCGATGCCGGTTCTACTTGCCTTGCGGCGTTCTTCCGACGGCTCCGGGTGATTTTCACGACGCGCTCGCCCCCGGGCTCTCACCGTCCCCGGGTCGCTCCTGGCTGCCTACGACGCTACTCGTCCCATCCATGCCTCTCGCTGGGGCCAGTGTACGGGCCCGTACGGGCGACGGCCGACCGGTTTATCCGGTGGGTGCGACCGTGACCCGAATGGCGCGACGGGGCGTACGCAGTCCTGGCGGGGGCCGGGAGGCGGATTACCGGGCGGGGAGCTGGGCACAACGGTCTCAGGCGCGCGGTGATCCGGCACGGGGAGGGGCGATTCGGCGGCGTGCCCCGTTGCCGCCGGGCTGGGGTCGATTTATCGTCCCAGCACGATTCGCGTGCAAGATCACAATATGTGAAGGGGCCGCGGCCATGGTGGCGAAGAAGACCGCCGAACAGAAGTCGGCGTCAGCGAGATCCACGGGCGCGGCGGCCGAGGTGACGACCGAAGGGGCGGGCTCGCAGACCGCTGCGGAGCCGCGTCCGAGGAAGGCCGCGGCGAAGAGCACGGCGACGAAGAAAGCGGCAGCGAAGAAGGCCGTGGGGAAGGCCCCGGCCAAGAAGGCCACTGCGAAGAAGAGCGCGGTCAAGAAGGCTTCGAAGAAGGCCGCTGCGGCGGACACGGGGGCGGCCGAGGCCGCCGAGGAGACGGGAGCCCACACGGTGGTAGCCAAGAAGAGCGCAGCCCGGACCCGCACGGCCGGCAAGGGCGCGGCGCCCGTACCGCCCGCCCGGGCCGCCGCGACAGCGCCCGGGGAGCTGGCCGTACGGCCCGGCGAGGACCCCTGGACGCCGGAGGAGGTCTCGGAGGCGCGGGCCGAGCTGACGAGCGAGATCATGCGGCTGCGCAGCGAGCTGGAGGCCTCAGGGGTCGCGCTCGCCGGGCTGATGCGGGACTCCGGCAATGGGGCCGGTGACGACGAGGCCGACACCGGCACGAAGAACATCACCCGCGAGCACGAGATGGCGCTCGCCGCCAATGCCACGGAGATGCTGGAGCAGACCGAGCGGGCGCTGGCCCGGCTCGACGCGGGGACGTACGGACTGTGCGAGATCTGCGGCCAGCCGATCGGCAAGGCGCGGATGCAGGCGTTTCCCCGGGCCACTCTCTGTGTCGAGGACAAACAGAAGCAGGAGCGCCGAGGTTGATCCGCGGCGGGCGTGTCGTACCCTCGTCTTCGGTCAGGAACCTAGGTTGAGGGACTCACGTGGCAGAGGCGGAGCGCATCATCGGTACGCCGGACATCCCTGAAGCTGAGGGGACCGAGGGGGCCGGGGACAAGGGGCAGGACGAGGTCCGGGGCAAGGGCAAGCGGAAGGTCATGGTGCTCTTCGCCGTGGCCGTCTTCGCCTATCTGCTCGACCTGATCAGCAAGATGATCGTGGTCGCGAAGCTGGAGCACCACGAGCCCATCGAGGTCCTCGGCGACTGGCTGCGGTTCGACGCGATCCGGAATGCGGGCGCCGCGTTCGGCATCGGCGAGGCGTTCACGGTGATCTTCACCGTCATCGCGGCGACTGTGATCGTGGTCATTGCCCGGCTCGCCCGCAAGCTCTACAGCCTGCCGTGGGCCATCGCGCTCGGCCTGCTGCTCGGCGGAGCGCTCGGCAACCTCACCGACCGGATCTTCCGCTCGCCCGGCCTCTTCAAGGGCGCGGTGGTGGACTTCATCGCCCCCGCGCATTTCGCCGTCTTCAACCTCGCGGACTCCGCCATCGTCTGCGGCGGCATCCTGATCGTGATCCTTTCCTTCAAGGGTCTGGACCCCGACGGCACCGTGCACAAGGACTAGCGGGCGCAAGGCATACTCGACAGGTGAGTACGTATCCCGAGGTCCGCACCCTGCCCGTACCGGATGGCCTGGAAGGCGAGCGTGTCGACGCCGCCATTTCCCGGATGTTCGGTTTCTCCCGCACCAAGGCCGCCGAGCTGGCCGCTGCCGGGAAGGTGCAGGTGGACGGCGCCCTGGTCGGGAAGTCCGAACGCGTGCAGGGTGGCGCCTGGCTGGAAGTGGAGATGCCGCAGGCACCCGCGCCGGTGCAGATCGTCGCCGAGCCCGTCGAGGGCATGGAGATCGTGCACGACGACGACGACATCGTTGTGATCATGAAGCCGGTCGGGGTGGCCGCCCACCCGAGCCCGGGCTGGACCGGCACCACCGTGATCGGCGGTCTCGCCGCGGCCGGGTACCGGATCTCGACGTCCGGCGCCGCCGAGCGCCAAGGCATCGTGCACCGTCTCGACGTCGGTACCTCCGGCCTGATGGTCGTCGCCAAGTCCGAGCGGGCCTACACGCTGCTGAAGGGCCAGTTCCGCGACCGGATCGTCGAGAAGAAGTACCACGCGCTGGTCCAGGGCCACCCGGACCCGATGAGCGGCACGATCGACGCCCCCATCGGGCGCCACCCCAACCTCGACTACAAGTGGGCGGTCACGGCCGAGGGCAAGCCCTCCGTGACGCATTACGACCTCATCGAGGCGTACCGGGCGGCCAGCCTCCTCGACATCAAGCTGGAGACGGGCCGCACCCACCAGATCCGCGTGCACATGTCCGCCCACCGCCACCCCTGCGTCGGCGACCTGACCTACGGCGCCGACCCGACGATGGCCAAGCGTCTCGGGCTGACCAGGCAGTGGCTGCACGCGGTCCGGCTCGGCTTCGAGCACCCGGCGGACGGCAGCTGGGTGGAGTTCGCCAGCAGCTACCCGGACGACCTGCAGAACGCCCTGGACAAGATCGCGGCGGAGAGCGAATGACCACCGGCACCCCGGCCCCGTACACCACCCGCAGGGCCGTCGACGAGAGCGACCTCGCGGCCTGCTTCCAGGTCCGCAAGGAGGTCTTCGTCGGCGAGCAGAACGTGCCCGAGGAGATCGAGTACGACGCCTACGACGCGGACGCGGTGCATGTCATCGCCGTCGCGGCGGACGGGTCGGTGCTCGGCGCGGGACGACTGCTGCACGGTGCGGGGGTGGCCGCCAAGACAGGTGGCGACCTCACCGTCGGCTCGCTGGGCCGGCTCGCGGTGACCAAGCGGACGCGCGGCCTCGGAGTCGGCGTGGCGCTGGTCCGGGCCATCGAGGACGCGGCCCGCGGGCTCGGTCTCGTCGCCGTGGACCTGCACGCCCAGACGCACGCGCTCGGCTTCTACGAGCGGCTCGGGTATGTGGCGTACGGCCCTGAGTTCAAGGATGCGGGAATCGCCCACCGGGCGATGCGCCGCACTCTCTGACAGCCGGCGCCGCCGTGTTGTCGGCCGCAACTGGCACCATTGCTCCCATGAACATCCTGCTTTTCCACTCGACGTACGGCCTGCGCCCCGCGGTGTACGCGGCCGCCGCCCGGCTGCGCGCAGCCGGGCACGAGGTGAACGTGCCCGACCTCTTCGACGGGCGCACGTTCGAGACCGTCGAGGAAGGCATGGCCTTCAAGGACGAGGTGGGCAAGGACGAACTGCTCCGGCGCGCTGTCCTGGCCGCCGCGCCCTACTCCGAGCGTGGCCTGGTCTACGCGGGCTTCTCCTTCGGCGCGTCCACCGCCCAGACCCTGGCGCTCGGCGACGAGAAGGCGCGCGGACTGCTGCTGCTCCACGGCACGTCGGACATCGCCGAGAACGCGTCGGTCGACGAGCTGCCCGTACAGCTGCATGTCGCCGACCCGGATCCGTTCGAGACACACGACTGGCTGAACTCCTGGTATCTGCAGATGCAGCGGACCGGAGCCGACGTCGAGGTCTACCGCTACCCCGGGGCCGGCCACCTCTTCACGGACCCGGATCTGCCGGACTACGACGCGGCGGCCGCCGAGCTGACCTGGAAGGTCGCGCTCGGCTTCCTCGCCACCCTGTAGACGGACCCGGGGCCCCGCCACCGTGGCGGTGTGCGGGGTCCCGGATGCCTTGACCGTGGATCAGGCGCGGTACGCGGTCCAGCTGTCGCTCATGCGCTGCACCTGGCCCGCGGTGAACTGGTACATGCAGGAGTCGTACGTGTAGTCCATGAAGTTGTGGATCGGGTCGACCCCGGTCTTGTTGGTGCAGGTGTCGCGTCCGGTCGGGCACTCGAACGCGGCGCTCTTCTCGGCGGGTGTGTCGGAGACGTAGTCGCCGTTGCCGTTACAGCCGCCCTGGAAGGTGTGGTACAGCCCCATCCAGTGGCCGACCTCGTGGGTGGCGGTGTCGCCCTCGTCGTAGTTGGTGGCCGAGCCGCCCGGCAGCGAGGCATCGAGGATCACCACGCCGTCCATGCTCGGGCTGGAGTTGTACGAGCTGGGGAAGGTGGCCCAGCCGAGCAGCCCGCCGCCGAGGTTGGCGCTGTAGATGTTGAGCGCGTTCTTGCCGCCCTTGCGCAGCGCCGTCTTCATCGCCCTCTCCGCGGACGAGCCCGAGGAGAGGTTGTACCAGGTGGCGTTGTCCGTGTAGTCGGTGCCGGCCAGGGAGAACTGGAAGCCGGTGGCGGTGTTGCCGGTGCCCTGGCCGCTGTAGGCCGCGTTCAGCACGCTCATCTGGCTGCTGATGTCAGCGGCGGTGAGCTTGCCGGTGGTGCCGGAGTGGATGACGTGGAAGTAGACCGGGATGGTCGCTCCGGCAGCCAGCGTGGTTCCACTGACCCGGCGGTCCGCGAGTCTCTCCTTGAGCTTCGTGTCCATGGCCTTGGCCTGGGAGACGGTGAGTTCGTTGGGCTCCGCGGCGTGGTTGGTGCCCGAGGGGCGGGCCTGGCGCGCAGTGGCGTCGGTGCTCGCGCACTTCTCGGCGGAGGCGGACGCGGAGGCGGTGGACACCTTGGCGGCGGCTGAACCGGTGGGCGCGGAGAGCGGTGCCAGGGCCAGGGTTCCGGCCAGGACGGCGGTGCCGATCGCACGGTTACGTATACGCGGCGATATACGGGCAAGAGCGCGCACAGAGACTCCTCGCGGATGTGTGGGGGAGGAATTTCCTCACCCGCCGCCGGGAGATTACGTGCGCATGTCACATGTTGAGGAGAATCGATCAGGCCCAATCAATCGTGGGGCAAACCGGGGAAACGGGAAGAAATATTTCTGTCTGTTCCAGAGTTTGAGATGCGGACGTAACGTCGCGCGTTACCCCGGCGGGTGGTGTGTCCCCATTGGAGCAGGGGAGCGCGCCACCCGCCGTAGCGATGTAATGCGCCGTCAACATGGCCCGGAGTGGCCGGAAATGGATGTTCAGCGCACCGGACGGTCCACCCGCTCGACCTTCTGGGTTCCGCTGAGCGTCCGGTACGAACGCGTCCAGGCCGCAGTCGCGTCCCGCTTCGTCTTGTCGGAGACCACGTAGTAGTCCATCTGCGAGCGCTCCGCGGTCACATCGAGGACGCCGTAGCCGTGCGAGTCCATGTCCACCCACTTCACATGGCGGTTGGCGGCCTTGACCGCCGTCGCGGCGAGCACGGAGACCGTCTGCGGTGCGACATGCAGGATGTCGTCGAGGTTGTCCGAGGTCACCGACGTCACCACGAACTCCGTGGCGGCCGATGCCGAGAGCGGGTACGTCGCGGCCTTGACCGGTACGTCGTTGGCCCACGCCATGTGGATGTCACCGGTCAGGAAGACCGTGTTGGTGATCGACCGGTCCCGCAGATGCGTGATCAGTTCCTTGCGGTCGTCCGTGTAGCCGTCCCACTGGTCGACATTGACCGCGAGCCCCTCCTTGGGCAGCCCCAGCAACCCGGCCAGCGGCTCCAGCAGATGAGCAGGTACGGAACCGAACGCGACCGGCGAGATCATCACCGACGTGCCGACCAGCTTCCAGGCCGCGTCCGAACCGGCGAGGCCCGCCTTCAGCCAGTCCAGCTGTGCCCGGCCGGTGATCGTGCGGTCCGGGTCGTCGACCGAACCGTTGCCGATCGTCGACTGCTGGGAGCGGAAGGTGCGCAGATCGAGGAGGTGGAGATCGGCCAGATTCCCGAAGCGCAGCCGCCGGTAGACGGTGCCCTCGGTGGATGCGCGGACCGGCATCCACTCGAAGTACGCCTGCTTTGCGCCGGCCGCCCGGTCGGCCCAGGCGCCCTCCGTGCCCGGCGTGTGGTTCTCCGCCCCGCCCGACCAGGCGTCGTTGGCGAACTCGTGGTCGTCCCAGATCGCGATCACCGGATGGGTGGCGTGCAGGGTCTGCAGATCGGTGTCCGTCTTGTAGTGGCCGTGCCGGGTCCGGTAGTCGGCGAGGGTGAGGATCTCGTTCCTCGGCTCGTGCGGCCGTACGACGTACTTCGCGTCCGGGTAACTGCCCGAGGCGTACTCGTATATGTAGTCGCCGAGATGGAGGACCGCGTCGAGATCGGCGCGGGCGGCGAGATGACGGTACGGGGAGAAGTAGCCCGACTCCCAGTTGGCGCACGACACCACCCCGAAGCGGACTCCCGGGGTGGCCGCACCGGCCGCCGGAGCCGTACGGGTGCGGCCGGCCGGGGAGCGTACCGCCCCGCCGTCGCCCGCCGAGAAGCGGAACCAGTACGCGGTCGCCGGGGCCAGTCCCCGGACGTCGGCCTTGACGGTGTGGTCGGATGCGGCCCGCGCGACGGTGGAGCCCTGCGCGACGATCCGGCTGAACTCCTTGTCCTCGGCGACCTCCCACCGCACGGGCGTGTCGGCGCCGCGTCCGGAGCCGGGCACGGCGTCGGGGGTGGGGGTGACGCGGGTCCACAGGAGGATGCCGTCGGACAGCGGGTCGCCGGAGGCGACACCGTGCAGGAAGGCGGGCCCGTCGGCGGCGCGTGCGCCGGTGGCGGCACCGAGCACGGGAGCCACGACGGCGGTGGCGGCAGCGGCCTTCACGAGCGTGCGGCGGCTGGGAGCGGAAAGAGACGAAGAAAGGTGTCGACTGGTCACGGAGGAGAACCCTACTGACCAGTATGCGAACGGGCAGGCGAACAAAGGAAGTTCGCCTGCCCGTCGGGAAACCGCTGCCCGGAATTACCCCTTCAGGGCGCTGGTGATCGCGGTGTTGAAATCGGCGACGGTCATCGGGGCGTTCTCGGTGCCCTCGCCGGTGAGCGTCTTGCCGTCCATCTTCAGCGTCGGGGTGCCCTGGACACCGCTCTTGTCGAACGTCGCGGACATCTTCATCGCCCAGTTGTCGTACGTACCGTCGTTGACGTCCGTCTGGAACGCCTTGTTGTCCTTCAGCCCGTCCACCGTGTTCGCGACCTTGATGAGGTACGAGTCCTTGGCGAACTTGTCGTCGGTCTCCTCCGGGTGGTACTTCGCGGAGTAGAGCGCGTACTTGTAGTCGAGGAACGCCTGGGGGCTGACGTTCAGCGCCGCACCCAGCGCGCTGAGCGCGTTCTTGGACCCCTCGCCGCCGCTGTTGTCGATGAACGTCGCGCCGATGTACTTGACCTTGTACTTGCCGGCGTCGACGTCCTTGTGGACCGTCTCACCGACGGTCTGCTCGAACTGGGCGCAGATCGGGCAGCGCGAGTCCTCGTACAGTTCGAGGGTCTTCTTGGCGGTCGACTTGCCGATGACGACGGTCGTGCCGTTGGTGCCCGACGTGTTCTTCGGCGCGGTGACGTTCTTCGCGTCCTTCGCCGCCTCCCAGTGGGAGGGCTTGTTCAGCTGCATCACGCCGTAGCCGACGCCGCCGGCCACCGCCAGCACGGCGACGACCGAGAGGCCGACGACGACCTGCTTGCGGACCTTGTCCTTCTTGGCCTGGCGCTCGCGCTCCGCGCGCAGCCGCTCGCGGGCGGCTGCCTTGTTGGCCTGGCTGTTGCGCTTGCTCATGGCGGTTTCTCCGTGGTGTGTGGGGTGTACGTCGTCAGGGACGTGCGTGCTCAGGCGGTGGCGCAGGCCGAGCGCGGCGGTCCCCTCCGTCCCACGGAGTGCACGAGGAGACGGGCGTGCACGAGGAGGTGCGGGCCGTACGGCGCGGGCCGAGCGGCACGGCGTACGGAGCGGCGGGCCGTGCCCACGACGGCGACCGCGATCAGAAGCGGCCGGAACGCCGTGGCGGCGACCGCCCGCAGCAGACCCGCGAGCGCGGACTCGCCGCGCCGCAACCAGGCCGCGGCCAGCAGACCGACCGTCACATGAGCGGCCAGCAGCAGCCACGGCACCGCGGGGCCCGGGGAGGCCAGCAGGGCGGCCGCACCGTGCCCGGAGCCGGTCACCGAGGCCAGCGGCGTGCCCACCGTGCCGACACCGCCGAGCTGCGCCGTCCCGGCACCGGCGTCACCGCCGCACAGGACGTCGACGCCGACCGAACGCAGCGGACCCGCGATCGGGCCGCCCGCCGCCCCGTAACAGAGGTGCTGGCCGGTGGTGAAGACGGTGTCGGCGGCCAGCTCCAGCGGCACCAGCAGCCCGGCGATCGCGCCGAAGCCGCGCTCCCGGCCGGCCAGCCCGTACGCCACGGCGAAGACGAGACCGGCCAGTGCGCCGACGACCGTCAGCGGCAGCGGAACCCGGGAGAGCAGCACATGGGACGCAGCGGAGAGCGTCACGACGAGCGCTGTGAAAAGCGCCGCGCGAACGACTCTGAGCTGCGTCCCTGATATGTCCATCGCCGGAGAGTCTGCCATGTGAACCTGTAAGCGACCCCTAAAGGGTGCGCGGCTCGGTGAGGAGGCTCACAGCCCCGGGATGCGACCGTTGCGGAAGAGGTCCACGAAGATCTGGTGGTCGGCGCGCGCCCGGGCCCCGTAGCTGTGCGCGAAGTCCACCAGCAGCCCGGCGAAGCCCTCCTCGTCCGCCGCGATCGCCGCGTCGATCGCCCGCTCGGTGGAGAACGGCACCAGCGAGTGGCCGCTCTCGTCGTCCGCCGCGGAGTGCATCGTCGCCGTCGCCCGGCCGAGGTCGGCGACCACCGCCGCGATCTCCTCCGGCTCGTCGATGTCGGACCAGTCCAGATCGACCGCGTACGGCGAGACCTCGGCGACCAGCTGCCCGGAGCCGCCCAGCTCGGTCCAGCCGAGCCACGGGTCGGCGTGCGCCTGCAGGGCGCGCTGCGAGATGACCGTGCGGTGCCCCTCGTGCTGGAAGTACTCGCGCACGGCCGCGTCGGTGATGTGCCGGGAGACCGCCGGGGTCTGCGCCTGCTTGATGTAGATCACCACATCGTTCTCCAGGGCGTCGCTGTTGCCCTCCAGAAGGATGTTGTACGAGGGCAGTCCGGCCGAGCCGATGCCGATGCCGCGACGGCCGACGACGTCCTTCACCCGGTACGAGTCGGGGCGGGTCAGGCTCGACTCGGGGAGCGTCTCCAGATAGCCGTCGAACGCGGCCAGCACCTTGTAGCGTGTCGCCGCGTCCAGATCGATCGCGCCGCCGCCCGCCGCGAACCGGCGCTCGAAGTCCCGGATCTCCGTCATCGAGTCGAGCAGCGAGAACCGGGTCAGCGACCGGGCGTCGCGCAGTGCGCCCAGCAGCGGGCCCTCGGCGGTGTCCAGCGTGAACGGGGGCACCTCGTCGTTCTTCGCGCCTGTTGCGAGCGCGTGGATCCGCTCGCGGTAGGCCGCCGCGTAGACCCGGACGAGCTCACTGATCTGGTCGTCGCCCAGCGCCTTCGCGTACCCGATCAGCGCGACGGAGGCGGCGAACCGCTTGAGGTCCCAGGTGAACGGGCCGACGTACGCCTCGTCGAAGTCGTTCACATTGAAGATCAGCCGGCCGTTGGCATCCATGTACGTGCCGAAGTTCTCCGCGTGCAGATCGCCGTGGATCCACACCCGGCCGGTCCGGTCGTCCAGGTACGGGCCACCGTGCCGCTCCCGCTCCAGGTCGTTGTAGAACAGGCACGCCGTGCCCCGGTAGAAGGCGAACGCCGAGCCCGCCATCTTGCGGAACTTGACCCGGAAGGCCGCCGGGTCCGCGGCCAGGAGCTGGCCGAAAGCGGTGTCGAAAACCTCGAGAATCTGCTCCCCGCGCTGCGCTGCGCCGGTCTGCGCTTCCGACATTTCTGGGTGCCTCCTGGTACCTGGCGTTCATGACAAATGGGACGGGCGTCTCCGACCCCTCAACGCGCGACGGTACCGGGGAGTGCCCCTCGACTGTCAGTCCGGAGACGTAGACTTCCACGCTGTCCCCCCAGTCCGTCATTGCTTGTTTCCCCGGAGGCCCGACGCCGTGACCAAGCCGCCTTTTACGCACCTTCACGTCCACACCCAGTACTCGCTGCTGGACGGTGCCGCGCGGCTCAAGGACATGTTCGCTGCCTGCAATGAAATGGGCATGTCGCACATCGCGATGACGGACCACGGCAACCTGCACGGCGCGTACGACTTCTTCCATCAGGCGAAGAAGGCCGAGGTGACGCCGATCATCGGCATCGAGGCGTACGTCGCCCCGGAGTCGCGCAAGCACAAGCGGAAGATCCAGTGGGGCCAGCCGCACCAGAAGCGCGACGACGTCTCGGGTTCCGGTGGTTACACCCACAAGACGATCTGGGCGTCGAACAGGACGGGTCTGCACAACCTCTTCCGGCTCTCCTCGGACGCGTATGCCGAGGGCTGGCTGCAGAAGTGGCCGCGCATGGACAAGGAGACCATCGCCCAGTGGTCCGAGGGCCTGATCGCGTCCACCGGATGCCCGTCCGGTGAGGTGCAGACGCGGCTGCGGCTCGGCCAGTTCGACGAGGCGGTCCAGGCGGCCTCCGACTACAAGGACATCTTCGGCGAGGGCAAGTACTTCCTGGAGCTGATGGACCACGGCATCGAGATCGAGCGCCGGGTCCGTGACGGGCTCCTCGAAATCGGCAAGAAGCTGAACATCCCGCCGCTCGTGACGAACGACTCGCACTACACGTACGCCAGCGAGGCCTCCGCGCACGACGCGCTGCTCTGCATCCAGACCGGAAAGAACCTCTCCGACCCGGACCGCTTCCGGTTCGACGGCACGGGCTACTACCTCAAGACGACGGACGAGATGTACGCCGTCGACTCCTCCGACGCCTGGCAGCAGGGGTGCGCGAACACCCTGCTGGTCGCCGAGCAGATCGACACCACCGGGATGTTCGAGAAGCGCGACCTGATGCCGAAGTTCGACATCCCGGACGGCTTCACCGAGATCACCTGGTTCCAGGAAGAGGTCCGGGTCGGCATGAACCGCCGTTACCCCGGCGGCGTCCCCGAGGACCGGCAGAAGCAGGCCGAGTACGAGATGGACGTCATCATCCAGATGGGGTTCCCGGGATACTTCCTCGTCGTCGCCGACTTCATCATGTGGGCCAAGAACAACGGCATCGCGGTGGGCCCCGGCCGTGGCTCCGCGGCCGGTTCGATCGTCGCGTACGCCATGGGGATCACCGACCTCGACCCGATCGAGCACGGGCTGATCTTCGAGCGGTTCCTCAACCCCGAGCGTGTCTCGATGCCCGATGTCGACATCGACTTCGACGAGCGCCGGCGCGTCGAAGTGATCAGGTACGTGACGGAGAAGTACGGCGCCGACAAGGTCGCCATGATCGGTACGTACGGCAAGATCAAGGCCAAGAACGCGATCAAGGACTCCGCCCGCGTCCTCGGCTACCCGTACGCGATGGGCGACCGGCTCACCAAGGCCATGCCCGCCGACGTCCTCGGCAAGGGCATCGACCTCTCCGGGATCACCGACCCCAAGCACCCGCGCTACAGCGAGGCGGGCGAGATCCGGGGGATGTACGAGAGCGAGCCGGACGTCAAGAAGGTCATCGACACCGCCAAGGGCGTCGAGGGACTGGTCCGGCAGATGGGCGTGCACGCCGCAGGCGTCATCATGTCCAGCGAGCCCATCGTCGACCACGCCCCGGTCTGGGTGCGGCACACCGACGGCGTCACCATCACGCAGTGGGACTACCCGCAGTGCGAGTCGCTCGGCCTGCTGAAGATGGACTTCCTCGGCCTGCGCAACCTCACCATCATGGACGACGCCGTCAAGATGGTGGAGGCCAACAAGGGCATCAAGCTGGAGCTGCTCTCCGTCCCGCTGGACGACCCCAAGACGTACGAGCTGCTCTGCCGCGGTGACACGCTCGGCGTCTTCCAGTTCGACGGCGGCCCGATGCGCTCCCTGCTGCGCCAGATGCAGCCCGACAACTTCGAGGACATTTCCGCCGTCTCGGCCCTGTACCGGCCGGGCCCGATGGGCATGAACTCGCACACGAACTACGCCGAGCGCAAGAACGGCCGCCAGGAGATCACTCCGATCCATCCGGAGCTGGAGGAGCCGCTCAAGGAGACCCTGGGCCTGACCTACGGCCTGATCGTCTACCAGGAGCAGGTGCAGAAGGCCGCCCAGATCGTCGCCGGGTACTCGCTCGGCGAGGCCGACATCCTGCGCCGCGTGATGGGCAAGAAGAAGCCCGACGAGCTGGCGAAGAACTTCGTGCTCTTCCAGGCGGGCGCCAAGAAGAACGGCTTCTCCGACGCGGCGATCCAGGCCCTGTGGGACGTGCTGGTCCCGTTCGCCGGGTACGCCTTCAACAAGGCGCACTCCTCCGCGTACGGCCTGGTCACCTACTGGACGGCGTACCTCAAGGCGAACTACCCCGCCGAGTACATGGCGGCGCTGCTGACCTCGGTCAAGGACGACAAGGACAAGTCCGCGGTCTACCTCAACGAGTGCCGCCGCATGGGCATCAAGGTGCTCCCGCCGAACGTCAACGAGTCCGAGTCGAACTTCGCCGCCCAGGGCGACGACGTCATCCTCTTCGGGCTGACGGCCATCCGTAACGTCGGACAGAACGTCGTCGACTCGATCATCCGATGCCGCAAGGCGAAGGGGAAGTACAGCACCTTCCCCGACTTCCTCGACAAGGTCGAAGCGGTCGTCTGCAACAAGCGGACCGTCGAATCCCTGATCAAGGCCGGCGCCTTCGACGAGATGGGCCACACCCGCAAGGGCCTCGTCGCCCACCACGAGCCGATGATCGACAACGTGGTGCAGGTCAAGCGCAAGGAGGCCGAGGGGCAGTTCGACCTCTTCGGCGGCGGCGAGGAGGACAGCGACGAGCCGGGCTTCGGGCTCGACGTCGAGTTCTCCGACATCGAGTGGGAGAAGTCGTACCTGCTGGCCCAGGAGCGCGAAATGCTCGGGCTGTACGTCTCCGACCACCCGCTCTTCGGTATCGAGCACGTCCTGTCCGACAAGTCCGACGCAGCGATCTCCCAGCTCACCGGCGGCGAACACGCCGACGGCGCGATCGTCACCATCGGCGGCATCATCTCCGGCCTCCAGCGCAAGATGACCAAGCAGGGCAACGCCTGGGCCATCGCCACCGTCGAGGACCTGGCCGGGTCCATCGAGTGCATGTTCTTCCCCGCCACGTACCAGCTGGTCTCCACCCAGCTCGTCGAGGACACCGTCGTCTTCGTCAAGGGGCGGCTCGACAAGCGAGAGGACATCCCGCGGCTGGTGGCCATGGAGATGCAGGTTCCCGACCTCTCGTCGGCCGGGACCAACGCACCGGTGGTGCTCACCATCCCCACGGTCAAGATCACGCCGCCGATGGTCGCCCGCCTCGGCGAGGTGCTCAGCAGCCACCGCGGCAACACCGAGGTGCGGATCAAGCTCCAGGGCCCCCGGAAGACCACCGTCCTCCGGCTGGACCGGCACCGGGTCCAGCCCGATCCGGCGCTCTTCGGTGACCTGAAGGTGCTGCTCGGCCCGTCCTGCTTGGCCGGCTGAGCGACTACGCACGCATCACCGCACGGACACGAGGGGCGCCCCGCGAAAGCGGGGCGCCCCTCTCCGGTTACCGGCTACGGGCCGGACCGGGGAAAGCAGGTCAATTGTGGCCGAAGCGCCGCTGGTGCTTACGGGCAACATCAGCAGGGCTGCCCTGGGCCTGCGACTGAGGCTGGATCTGCGACTCGTAAGCCGTCGACTTCGCCTGCTCCGCACCGCGCTCCGAGGCGGACGCGCGGTCCTGCTGGCTGCTCTGCTTGCGGTTCTTGTTCTTGGCCATGGTGTTCCTCCTGTGCGGAATCTCGGGGCCAGCACCGCTGTCAGACTCACATATCAGGATATAGCCCGCATGTTGGATCATTACCGTGCGTAGTAAAGGAGGTATCATGCGCCGATTTATCGATCCGCCACGCCGATGATCGAGTTCCGGCCGTCAAGCCCCGTGCCGTCGGGCAGACTCGAAGGAAACCCTGAGCAAAACCCATTCCCGATTTCTGGAAGAGGGTGGAACGCGTGGACCGTTGCGTCGTCCTGGTGGACGCCGGCTATCTGCTGGGAGCGGCCGCGAGTCTGCTGGCCGGAGAGCCCGCCCGTTCCCGCATCACCGTCGACCATGCGGCGCTGATCCAGGGCCTGCGCGAGCGAGCCGAGGCCGATACGGCGCAGCCGCTGCTGCGGATCTACTGGTTCGACGGCGCCCCCGACCGCGTACCGCAGCCCGAACACCGCAGGCTGCGGGTCATGCCCCGGGTGACCGTGAGGCTCGGAGCGCTCACTCGCAGTGACGGACGGTGGGCGCAGAAGGGCGTCGACGCCGCCATGCATGCGGAACTCACCGAACTGGCCAGAAACCGCGCCTGCTCCGATGTGGTCCTGGTGACCGGCGACGGTGATCTGCTGCCCGGCCTGATGTCCGCCAAGGAACACGGCGTCGCCGTCCATCTGTGGGCCGTCCAGGCCGCCGACGGCGACTACAACCAGTCCGAGGACCTGGTCGCCGAAGCCGACGAACGCAGGGTGCTCGACCGGACGTGGATCACCCAGGCCGTCCGGGCCAAGGACAACGGTGGCAGCTGCGCCCCGCCGCCCGCACCCCGGCCCGAGATCGCCGCGATCCTCTCCGCGCCCCTGCCCGAGGCGGCCCTCGCAGCCTCCGCCGAGCGGGCCACGGAGGCCCAGGCGGCCGCCGCCCGCAACGGTACGGCGGAGCCGGCCGTCGACGACACCGCGCACGTCCCGGTTGCGCACGGCGGCAGGGGCGTCCCCACCCCCAAGGACCTGGCAGGCAGCCTCCGCGGCCCCGGCGCCCTGCCGGGCCACGCCGCCCCGCCCCCGGCGAGTGCCACCCTGCGCTGGTCCTCCGACAAGGGATGGGTGGAGCGCGGCGGCCAGCTCGGCGAACCCGCCGAGACCGCGTCGCTGCCCACCCTCGCCCAGCTCACCTCCGCCGAGCAGCGCTGGGCGGACCGCGAGGAGGACATCACCACCGTCGGCGGTGACCCCTTCGAGGTGGGCCAGGTATTCGCCCGGCGCTGGATGGAACGGCTGCCGGAGACCGTCCATCTGCAGAAGCTGTCGACCATGTACCCGCGCATTCCGCACCGCATCGACGGCGAGCTGCTGCGGTACGCGGCACGGTTCGGCCTGCTCGCCCACAAGGACGACCAGATCGACGAACACGACCGGTACGCGATCCGGGCGGGTTTCTGGCGCGAGATCGATGTACGCGCGGCGGCCGAACACGCCCCCGCGGCGGAGTAGTCCGGCGGCCCCGGGCGCAATCCGGGGCATCCGACCCCGTACCCTCATACCTCGTGAGTACGGGCACAGCACAGGCGCAGACGGCGACCGGGACCGTGTGCGCGGTGCGTGATCTGGTCAAGACCTATCCCGCCGCCCGCGGCCGCCGCGGCGCTCCCGCCACCCCTGAGGTGCGCGCCACCGACGGGATCAGCCTCGACGTCCGGCGCGGCGAGATCTTCGGACTGCTCGGACCCAACGGAGCCGGGAAGTCCACGCTCGTCCGGCAGCTCACCGGGCTGATGCGGCCCGACTCCGGCAGCGTCGAGATGCTCGGCCACGATCTCGTACGCCACCCCGAGCGGGCATCCCGGCTGGTCGGCTACCTCGGGCAGGAGTCCACCGCCCTCGACGAGCTGACCGTGTCGCTCGCCGCCGAGACCACCGGGCGGTTGCGCGGACTTGCCGTACGCGACGCCCGCGCCGCACGGGACGCCGTACTCGACGAACTCGGCCTCACCGACATCGCCGCGCGCCCCCTGAAGAAGCTCTCCGGCGGCCAGCGGCGGCTCGCCTGCTTTGCGGCGGCGCTGGTCGGGGATCGCCCGGTGCTCGTCCTCGACGAGCCGACGACCGGGATGGACCCCGTCGCCCGGCGCGCCGTCTGGGCCGCCGTCGACCGGCGGCGCGCCGAGCGCGGGGTGACGGTGCTGCTGGTCACCCACAACGTGATCGAGGCCGAGACCGTCCTCGACCGGGTCGCCGTCATCGAACGCGGCAAGGTCATCGCCTGCGACACCCCGACCGGGCTCAAGGAGCGCGTCGCGGGTGAGGTCCGGGTCGAGCTCATGTGGCGCGAACGCGCCCCCCTGGACGTCCCTGAAGTGGCCGCTCTGCGCGCCCTGGCCCAGGAGTCCGGCCGCCGCTGGGTACTGCGGCTCGGGCCGGACGAGGCGCGTGCGGCGGTCGCGGCGGTGACCGGCGGGGCGGCGTTCGCCGCGCTGGACGACTTCACGCTGGCGACGCCGAGCCTGGAAGATGTCTATCTGGCACTCGGCGGGAATGCGACGCAGGGGCTGGTGAAGGCGTGACCGGCGCGATCGATGTGACGCACGTGATCGGTGTGATCGGGTACGGATACAGGGCCGCGCAGGGACCGAACAGGAGCAGCGCCAGGTGACGAGCATTGTTCCTGCAGAGGTGGCCGGCGCCGAGCCGGTGACCGCAAGCCTTTCCCCTGCCGGGGACGGCGGGGGCGCCGTTGTCGCGCCGCTCGCGCCGCGCGCCGGGCTGTTCCCCTCGCTCGCCGCCATCTACCGGGCCCAGCTGTCCCGGGCCAGGGTCGCCCGGATCCCGCTGCTCTTCGTGGCGACCTTCCAGTCCATCGGGATCATGATCCTGATGCGCGGGGTCGTCGACGGCGGTGCTGAGGCACGGGCCGTCGTCGCCGGGTCCAGCGTCCTCGTCGTCGCCTTCGTCGCGCTCAACCTGCTCGCCCAGTACTTCGGGCAGCTGCGGGCCAGCGGAGGGCTCGACCACTACGCCACCCTGCCGGTGCCGCCCGCCGCAGTGGTGCTCGGTGCGGCCGGGGCGTACGCCTCCTTCACCGTGCCCGGCACGATCGTCACCGCGGTCACCGGGAGCGTTCTCTTCCAGCTGCCGATGACCCACCTGTGGGTGCTGGTCGCCGTCATCCCGCTCTCCGGCGCCGCGCTCTCCGGGCTCGGCGCCGCACTCGGACTGCTCGCGCCCCGACAGGAGCTGGCCACGCTGCTCGGGCAGCTGGGCATGTCCGCGGCGCTGCTGCTCGGGGTGCTGCCTGCCGACCGGATGCCCGCGCCGATCGGCTGGGCCCGTGATCTGCTGCCCT
Source organism: Streptomyces sp. NPDC005181 (assembly GCF_040608395.1). NCBI lineage: Bacteria > Bacillati > Actinomycetota > Actinomycetes > Kitasatosporales > Streptomycetaceae > Streptomyces > Streptomyces sp. NPDC005181. Next base: position 98,572 of record NZ_JBEXID010000007.1, on the reverse strand, counting down.
CGACGTACGGGGTCGAGGCACTGTCCCGGTCGTTCGGCGCCCATCCCGATTGGGCGGTCATCGCCCTCGATCTCGCCGTCTGCGCGGTTGTCGGTGTTCTCTCGCTGGCCGTGGCGACCTGGGCGTACCGCAGGGCGGCGGTCCGGTGAGGCGCAGCACAGGGAGGCCTGGCACGATGGCACGGTGACCGCACCTCTGACGCCGCCCCACCGGCCCTCGCCCAACGATCCCTGGCAGATCCCGCCGAAGGGCGGTGGCTCCCACCCCGGGATGCTCCCGGAGTCGCAGGAGGAGCACGACCGTCGGGCGGATCTGTGGCGGGCTGCCCTGATCACCGTCCTGACGACGGCGGCCGGCATCGCGCTGGGAGCGCTGTGGCTGTGGCTGGCGCCGCGGGTCCCGCTGGTCTCCGACAACCAGGCGGTCTTCCTCAGCGAAAGCGAGGGCGAGCAGGCGATCGGCTCCGACGGCACGTTCGTGCTGCTTGCGCTCGCCTTCGGCGCGGTGGCTGCGGTCCTCGTCTTCTTGTTCTTCCGGCGGGGTGGGATCGCGCTCGTGGTCGGCCTCGCCCTGGGAGGGCTGCTCGGGTCCCTGGTCGCCTGGGGGGTCGGCGTCTGGTTCGGGCCGGAGCGGGATGTGGTCGCCCACGCGCGTGAGGTCGGCAAGGGCGTGGTGTTCGATGCGCCGCTGGAGCTGCATGCGAAGGGAGCGTTGCTGGCGTGGGCGCTGGCGGCGATGGTCGTTCATCTGGCGCTGACGGCGGTGTTCGGGCCGCGGGATCCGGAGCCGGAGTCGGGGGGATGGACGCCTGGGGCGCCCGGGACGCCCGGGACCGCGCCGGGGTCTCCCACGGAGCGGTAGGGACAGGGGGCGGGGTGGGCCGCTGCGCGGGGCCCTCGCCCCGCGCCTTCCCGGAACCGGGGCGCCGTCCCGGACCGCGGTTCTCAATCTCCCCTGTAGGCCCTCAAGGCGTGGGGAACCCCCTCGAAGGGCTTGATCTTGCCGGGCGGGCTCGGAAGGGTGCCTACGACCGTCCGATCGGCGCGAACACCGCCCCCGTCAGCGACGCCAGATCCGCCGGGGACAGTTCCACCTCCAGGCCGCGGCGGCCGGCCGATACGCAGATCGTGTCGTGGGTCTGCGCCGACGCGTCCAGCACCGTCGGCAGCCGCTTCCGCTGGCCCAGGGGGGAGATGCCGCCCCGTACGTAGCCGGTCGTACGCTCCGCCGCCGCCGGGTCCGCCATCGCTGCCCGCTTGCCGCCGACCGCCGAGGCCAGGGCCTTCAGGTCCAGGGAGCCGGCCACCGGGACGACCGCCACGGTCAGGTTGCCGTCCACGTCGGCCACCAGTGTCTTGAACACGCGGTCCGGGGAGACGCCGAGCGCCTCGGCGGCCTCCTCGCCGTAGGAAGGGGAGGCCGGGTCGTGCTCGTACGCATGGGTCGTGAACGGTGTGTCCGCCGCGGTCAGGGCGACCGTCGCCGGGGTACCGCCGGAGCCGGACTGCTGCTGTTTCTTCGACTTCTTCGCCACGGGGCAGGGTCCTCGGGTGGGCAGGTCAGTTGGAGTGGGTGGGGGCCCTGGTCAGGTCCACCGCGGGCAGCGACGGCAGATGGCGGATGACCGCCGTCTCGGACCGCAGCAGCGTCAGCTCCTCGCGCAGCCGCGTCGCCGTGTCCGGTGCCTGCAGCAGCCGCTGCTTGGTGGGGATGTCCAGGACCGCCGCAGCGGCCACCAGATAGGAGACGACCGACGGGTCGTCCGGCAGTTCCGCGCCCGTTGTCAGCGAGCGTTCGCTCGCTCCGGCCAGCCGCTTCTGGTAACTGCGGAACGCCCGCAGCACACCCTCGGCGAGTGCACCGGCCTCCTCGCCGGCCTCCTCGTCGAGCTCTTCGAGTTCGGCCGTCAGATACGGGCCGCTCGCGTCGACCGAGAGCAGCTTGACCCGGGTCGTTCCGGTCGCCAGGACCTCGAAGCTGCCGTCCGCCCGCTCCCGGATCTTCGCCGCGTCGGCGATACAGCCGACCCGGTGGAAGGTCTGGACCGGGTCGGGGCCGAAGCCGTCCGAGGGGCCGCGCTCGGCGGCGGGCACCGTGGCGGCGTCCGGCATGCCGAGGGCCGTCGGGGCGGTCTCGCGGCCGTCGCGGATGGCGACCACGGCGAAGCGGCGCGGTTCGTCCTCATCGGTCTTCAGCAGCTCGCGCGTCATGGCGCGATAGCGCTCCTCGAAGACGTTGAGCGGCAGCACGAGGCCGGGGAACAGCACCGCGTTCAGCGGGAAGAGGGGCAGACGAGCGGTGGTCACAACGGTCAAGCGTAATGGCCGTGCGACCGGCCGTGGTCGGCCCGGTTCCACAAGGGCGTCGCGGAGGCCACCTGGAGCCGCGCCCCGTCCCGCGCATCCAGGAACTGGCCCAGCGGATCATCGGACACCAACGACCACGGGAACGACGCCGCATGGGGCCCGATCAGCCGGAACTGCTCCAGTGCCTCGTCCCACCGGCCCCGCACGACCAGTACGTACGCCAGCAGATTGCGGACCTCGGCCGGCCAGGGATCGCCCGGCTCGAAAGCGGCGGAGAGCGTGATCGCCAGATCCGCGGCCGAGTCGATCCGCTCCTCCAGCACCGACGTCGTCTTCACGTCCGGACCGGCGATCAGCAGCGCGAACGCGGCCCGCACCGGCAGTGCCTGCACCAGCGAGCTGGGCAGCGAGTCCTCGGCGGCCCGTTCGGCGAAGTCGAAGCACTCGCGGTGCGAGCCGTACCAGGCGGCGGAGAGGTACTGCAGCGCCGCGACATGGCAGCCGTAGTGGTGCGACGAGCGCCGGATCGCCTGCTCCCACAGCGCCTCGAAGGTGGTGTGCGAGGCATGCGTGCCGCGCGCGTGTTCCAGGGCGAGCCGCCATGGCACCGGGTCGCGCGGATCGCTCTCGGCCGCTGCGGCGATCAGCGGCCCCGCGTCGTGCAGCCGCTCCGCGCGGGCGGGCGATTCCCAGGCCCGGCGGACGGCCAGCTCGGCCTTGACGAGCAGCGCGTCGGGGTCGTGCGGGGCGGCGGCGAGCCAGTCGTTCAGCCAGCCGTCGCGGTTGCGGGCGAAGGTGACGAGCCGGCTGAGATAGCGGTCCCGGTTCTCCCACTCGGCCGCGTCCCGGGTGGTGGCGAGAAGCTTCGCGGCCGGCTCGTACTCACCGAGGGCGGCGGCTACGAGGGCCGGGGAAAGCCGTTCGTCCGGGGCGTCGAGCAGCACCGCATCGTCCGCCGGCAGTCCCGTGGACAGCCGCGGCGAGTGCCGGATCATGCGCGCGGTACGAAGCAGAGCGCGAAGGAATGCCATGGTGCAGACCATTGAAAAGCGCTGGTAGGGGCAGCGCCAGAGGGGCACTGTGAAGCTTTGGTGCCGAGTACATGGGTTGCCCCGAAGGCGGTCAAGAAAAAGTAAAGGAATGTAGGGAATCTGGCTCGATCCTGTTGTTCCGGCGGTCGCGTCCGTCTCTTCGGCCGTCGGTCGGCCGGTCGTTCGAGCGCCCCGGCGAAGGCTGTCGGGCCGCGTGCCGACCGGGCGGCGGAAGGGGACGGGGCGGTGGGGCGGAACGGTTTGCAGCCCGGACCGGGCCGACGCGGGTCAGCCCCGGCGCAACAGCCGGGACGCGCCCGCCGCCACGGTGGTGGCCAGTATCCATCCGAGCAGCACCAGCGCGGCCGCAACCCACTGCCAGCCGTCCTCCATCCGCCAGTACCCGTCCTGCCCGAGGTTGATCACGGGGACCAGTAGATCCAGTGCGTACAGCGCCGCATTCCACTCCGGGTGTTCGTCCCGCTTGATCGGCGCCGGGTCGTATTGCGAGAAGGCCACTGCCCCCGCCGCCCACAGCACCGCCATCCACACCGCCGCCCGCCCCGGCCGGTAGCCGTACGCCACCGTCCAGTCCTGCAGGATCCCCCACAGCTTCGCGGCGGGCGGCAGCGTCTCGCGGCGCCGCCGCTGCTTGGCGAGCAGCACCTCACGGGCGTCCGCGTCCTCGCCGCAGTTGCGGAGCACGGCCGCCAGCCGCTCGTACGGCTCCGGTACGTATTCGGGGGTCGCCGCCGCCACCCACTCCAGGCGCCGGGAGAGCGGGAAGTGCCCGTACGGGACGAGGTTTTCGTACACGAAGCCGCCCATCGCGAGCCCGCCCGGTCCCGGCCAGCTGGTCGACACGTCGATCAGCGTGACGACCTTCGCGCCGTTCAGCACGACCCGGCCCTCCTCCGGCCGCTCCGCGTTGAACCGCAGCTCCGGAGCGACGATCCGGCGCAGCGACAGCTCCTCGTGGCGCGCCAGCACGAACCGTGCCTTGTGCAGATCGACCGCGTCACCGAACCGCCCGTCGTCCAGCCGCACCCCGCCGCGGCACTCGAAGATCTGCGAACGGGTGCCGTGCGCCGGGGTCGGGGCCATGACAATTCCGTACGGGGGAGTGGTGCCCTGGTTCCCCGTGTCGACGCTCACCCAGGCCTCGGTCATGTAGAGCGTGCGCTCCACGGTCAGCTGAGGGGCGTTCAGCGCACGCCGGCCCCGCCCGGCCCGCAGCCGGCTGCCGCGCAGACTCATCGAACCGCCCACCTTCGCCCCACGCAGGCTCAGTTCGCCGCGTGCCTCCACCATCTCGGCCTGCAGGTCCTGCGCGACCGTGAGCCCGTCCCCGGCGAGGGCGCGGCCCTGCCGGTCGGCCCCCAGCTCGATCTGGTTGAGCAGCAGATCCGTGCCGATATGGGCGTCGGTGAGCCGGATCCCGGGCTCGATCCGGCAGCGCGGCAGATGCAGATCGCCCTCGGTGTGCAGCCGGGCCGCCTCCAGCCGGGGCACCGCGCAGCCGACCATCCGTAATGTCGTGAAATGGCACTCGGGCAGCACCACCTCGTTCTCCAGCCGGCAGCCCGTCAGCTCCACGTACGGCGCGACGCGTCCGCCCGCGAGATCCAGCGTCCCGGTGATCCGTATGCCCCGGAGCTTCAGCGCGGCGACACGCCCGGGCCGGGCCGGCGGCCCGCTCAGCAGCAGCCGGGCGACGACCCGGGCGTCCACACTGCGCTCCGCGCCCCAGGCCGTCGGCGCGAACGGATCGTCCCGGAGCGGGTCGCGGGCGCGCAGATCGTAGGTGCTGCCGTTCCGGAAGGCCTGCCACATACCCAGCTCGGCCGCGCTGAGAGCGTCCGGAATGTCACCGTTCTGCGGGTCGGTCACCGTGGCCCCCTCCGCTTGCAGTTGTTATTCCCTCTCTGTTCCCTCTGTGTGACGCCGTGAACGCCGGTAGTCAGCAGTGGCCGGGAGTAGTCGGCTGTGACCGCCGCGACATGTATCAGCCAGTGATACGGGCGAACTGTCGCCGATGGCGGTCTGAGAGAATTGCGGTGTGATCTCTCGAATCGATCTGCGCGGTGGTGCCCTCCCTGAGGGCGGCGACCTGCGCGACCTGCTGCCCCGAGCCGAGTTCGACGTGGAAGCCGCGCTGGAGACGGTGCGCCCCATCTGCGAGGACGTACGCCATCGTGGCTCAGCGGCAGTGATCGAGTGGGGGGAGAAATTCGACGGCGTACGGCTCGATTCGATCCGGGTCCCGGTATCGGCGATCGCGGATGCGCTGGAGCGGCTGGATCCCGCCGTACGGGCCGCCCTCGAGGAGTCGATCCGCCGCGCCCGCCTCGTCCACCACGAGCAGCGCCGTACCACGCACACCACCCAGGTCGTCCCCGGCGGCACGGTCACCGAGAAGTGGGTGCCCGTCGAGCGCGTCGGTCTGTATGTGCCGGGCGGGCGCTCCGTCTACCCGTCGTCCGTGGTCATGAACGTCGTACCGGCCCAGGAGGCGGGCGTCGAGGGCATCGCCGTCGCCTCCCCGCCGCAGAAGGAGTTCGACGGCCTGCCGCACCCCACCATCCTCGCGGCCTGCGCCCTGCTCGGCGTCGACGAGGTGTACGCGGCCGGTGGCGCCCAGGCCATCGCGATGTTTGCTTACGGAACGGCTGAATGTCTTCCGGTGAACCTCGTCACCGGCCCCGGCAACATCTATGTCGCCGCTGCCAAGCGCCTCCTCAAGGGCCGCATCGGCATCGACGCCGAGGCCGGCCCCACCGAGATCGCGATCCTCGCCGACTCCACCGCCGACCCGGTGCACATCGCCGCCGACCTGATCAGCCAGGCCGAGCACGACCCGATGGCCGCCGCGGTCCTCGTCACCGACTCCGAGGAGCTGGCCGCCGCCACCGAGGCGGAGCTGAAGCCGCAGGTCGCCGCGACCAAGCACATCACCGACCGGATCGAGCCCGCGCTGGCCGGCCGTCAGTCCGCGATCGTCCTGGTCAACGATCTCGAGGACGGCCTCAAGGTTGTCGACGCGTACGCCGCGGAGCACCTGGAGATCCAGACCGCCGACGCCGCCGCTGTCGCCGACCGGGTCCGCAACGCCGGAGCGGTCTTCGTCGGCCCGTGGGCCCCGGTCTCGCTCGGTGACTACTGCGCGGGCTCCAACCACGTCCTGCCGACCGGTGGCTGCGCCTGCCACTCCTCGGGTCTGTCCGTGCAGTCCTTCCTGCGCGGCATCCACATCGTCGACTACACGCGCGACGCGCTCGCCGAGGTCGCCCACCATGTCGTGACCCTCGCCGAGGCGGAGGACCTCCCCGCCCACGGCGCCGCTCTCAAGGCACGGTTCGGCTGGAAGGTTCCGCAGCAGTGACGAACAGCAAGTCGATCCGGATCGACGATCTTCCGGTCCGGGACGAGCTCCGCGGCCAGTCCCCCTACGGCGCCCCGCAGCTCGACGTTGCGGTACGGCTGAACACCAACGAGAACCCGTACCCGCTTCCCGAGGCGCTCGTCGACCGCATCGCCGAGCGCGTCCGCGAGGCCGCCCGCGACCTCAACCGCTACCCCGACCGGGACGCCGTCGAGCTCCGTACCGAGCTGGCCCGCTACCTCACCCGCACCGCCGGGCACGAGGTCGGTCTCGCCAACGTCTGGGCGGCCAACGGCTCCAACGAGGTGCTGCAGCAGCTGCTGCAGACCTTCGGCGGTCCCGGACGCACGGCGATCGGCTTCGAGCCCTCGTACTCGATGCACGCGCTCATCGCCCGGGGAACCGGCACCGGGTGGATCTCCGGACCGCGCAAGGACGACTTCACGATCGATGTCGCGGCGGCCTGCGAGGCCATCGCCGAGCAGCGACCGGACGTCGTCTTCATCACCTCGCCCAACAACCCCACCGGCACCGCCGTCGACGCCGAGACCGTGCGCACGCTGTACGACGCCGCCCAGGCCGCCGGGCCGTCGATGGTCGTGGTCGACGAGGCGTACGGCGAATTCAGCCACCACCCCTCGCTGCTTCCGCTGATCGAGGGCCGGCCGAACATGGTGCTCTCGCGCACCATGTCGAAGGCGTTCGGCGCCGCCGGGCTGCGGCTCGGCTATCTCGCCGCCGGCCCGGCCGTCGTGGACGCCGTGCAGCTGGTGCGGCTGCCGTACCACCTGTCCTCCGTCACCCAGGCCACCGCGCTCGCCGCCCTGGAGCACACCGATACGCTCCTCGGGTACGTCGCCCAGCTCAAGAGCGAGCGCGACCGGATCGTCACCGAACTGCGCGCCCTCGGCTTCGACGTGACGGACTCGGACGCCAACTTCGTCCAGTTCGGCCGCTTCGCCGACAGCCACACCGCCTGGCAGCAGATCCTCGACCGGGGCATCCTGGTCCGGGACAACGGCGTACCGGGATGGCTGCGGGTCTCCGCAGGAACCCCGGAAGAGAACGACGCGTTCCTCGATGCGGTACGCGAACTCAAGAAGGAGCACGACGCATGAGCCCCCGCGTAGGCCGCGTGGAACGCACCACCAAGGAGACGTCCGTACTCGTCGAGGTCAACCTCGACGGCACCGGCACGGTCGACGTGTCGACCGGGGTCGGCTTCTACGACCACATGCTCGACCAGCTCGGCCGCCACGGCCTCTTCGACCTCACGGTGAAGACCGAAGGCGACCTGCACATCGACACGCACCACACCATCGAGGACACCGCCCTCGCCCTCGGTGCCGCCTTCAAGCAGGCCCTCGGCGACAAGGTCGGCATCTACCGCTTCGGTAACTGCACCGTCCCGCTGGACGAGTCGCTCGCCCAGGTCACCGTCGACCTCTCCGGCCGCCCCTACCTGGTGCACACCGAGCCGGAGAACATCGCGCCGATGATCGGCTCCTACGACACGACGATGACCCGGCACATCCTGGAGTCGTTCGTCGCCCAGGCGCAGATCGCCCTGCATGTCCACGTCCCGTACGGCCGCAACGCCCATCACATCGTGGAGTGCCAGTTCAAGGCGCTCGCCCGCGCCCTGCGGTACGCCTGTGAGCACGACCCGCGCGCTGCCGGAATCCTCCCCTCCACGAAGGGTGCGCTGTGACCGGCCTCAACACCGTGCTGATCGTCGTCGGCCTCTTCCTGGCCGGCGGCGTCTACTCCTTCTCGAAGCAGAAGATGCCCACGGGCCTCATCGTGCTGCTCGGGATCGCCTCCGTGATGTGCCTGGTCGCAGGCGTCTTGCGGATCCAGGGACTCTGGGACTGAGGGAGCGACCTGTGAGTGACCAGAAGAAGGTCGTCGTCTTCGACTACGGCTTCGGCAACGTCCGTTCCGCCGAGCGCGCCCTCGCCCACGTCGGCGCGGACGTCGAGATCACCCGCGACTACGACAAGGCGATGAACGCCGACGGGCTGCTGGTGCCCGGCGTCGGTGCGTTCTCCGCCTGTATGGAGGGGCTGAAGAAGGCCCGCGGCGAATGGATCATCGGTCGCAGGCTCTCCGGCGGCCGGCCCGTGATGGGCATCTGCGTCGGCATGCAGATCCTCTTCGAGCGAGGCATCGAGCACGGCGTCGAGATGGAGGGCCTCGACGAGTGGCCCGGCACCGTCGCCCCGCTGAAGGCCCCGATCGTTCCGCACATGGGCTGGAACACCGTGCGGTCCCCGGAGGACTCCGAGCTCTTCGCCGGTCTCGACCCCGAGGCCCGGTTCTACTTCGTGCACTCCTACGCCGTGCACGACTGGAGCCTCGAAGTCACCAACGCCAGGATCCGCGCACCCCGGGTCACTTGGGCCACCCACGGCGAGCCGTTCGTCGCCGCAGTGGAGAACGGCGCCCTGTGGGCCACCCAGTTCCACCCCGAGAAGTCCGGCGACGCCGGCGCCCAGCTGCTGACCAACTGGATCGGAACACTCTGATGTCCACCAAGCTTGAGCTCCTCCCCGCCGTCGACGTCCGCGACGGCCAGGCCGTCCGCCTCGTGCACGGCGAGTCCGGCTCCGAGACCTCGTACGGCGACCCCTTGCAGGCCGCCCTCGCCTGGCAGCAGGCGGGCGCCGAATGGCTGCATCTCGTCGACCTGGACGCCGCGTTCGGCACCGGTGACAACCGGGCGCAGATCGCCGAGGTCGCCCGCTCCATGGACATCAAGGTCGAGCTGTCCGGCGGCATCCGCGACGACGCCTCGCTCGCCGCGGCCCTCGCCACCGGCTGCACCCGGGTCAACCTCGGCACCGCCGCCCTGGAGACCCCCGAGTGGGTCGCGAAGGTCATTGCCGAGTACGGCGACAAGATCGCCGTCGGCCTCGACGTCCGCGGTACGACGCTGCGCGGCCGCGGCTGGACCCGCGACGGCGGCGACCTCTACGAGACGCTCGCCCGCCTCGACTCCGAGGGCTGCGCCCGCTATGTCGTCACCGACATCGCCAAGGACGGCACGCTCCAGGGCCCCAACCTGGAGCTGCTGAAGAACGTCTGCGCCGCCACCGACAAGCCCGTCGTCGCCTCCGGCGGTGTCTCCTCGCTGGACGACCTGCGGGCGATCGCCTCGCTCGTGCCCGACGGGGTCGAGGGCGCGATCGTCGGCAAGGCGCTGTACGCGAAGGCGTTCACCCTGGAAGAGGCGCTGCAGGTGGTCTCCGCATGACCGACTCCGTCCGCCGTGTCTCCTCCGGGGCCCCCTGGGAGGAGAAGTTCGGCTACTCCCGAGCGGTGGAGCTGTCCAACGGGCTCGTCCTGGTGGCCGGCTGCACATCGGTGGTCAAGGGGCAGATCTCCGCGGGCGGCCCGTACGAGCAGGCCGTCGCCTCCTTCAACGTCGCCTTCGACGCGCTGAAGCAGGTGGGACTCGGCCGTGAGGACGTCGTCCGTACCCGGATGTACATCACGCACGCCCGGGACGTGGACGAGGTCGGCCGCGCCCACAAGGAGTTGTTCGACGACGTCCGCCCCGCCGCTTCCATGATCATCGTGTCCGGCTTCGTCGACCCCAGCCTGGTCGTCGAGGTCGAGATCGAGGCCTACCGGGCAGGTGTGCAATGAGTCTCGCGGTACGCGTCATCCCGTGCCTGGACGTCGACAACGGCCGGGTCGTGAAGGGCGTCAACTTCCAGAACCTGCGCGACGCGGGTGACCCCGTCGAGATGGCGAAGCTGTACGACGCCGAGGGCGCGGACGAGCTGACCTTCCTCGACATCACCGCGTCCAGCGGCGACCGGGAGACGACCTACGACGTGGTGCGCCGCACCGCCGAGCAGGTCTTCATCCCGCTCACCGTCGGCGGCGGCGTCCGCACCGCCGACGATGTCGACAAGCTGCTGCGGGCCGGCGCCGACAAGGTCGGCGTCAACACCGCGGCCATCGCCCGCCCGGACCTCATCCGGGAGATCGCCGAGCGGTTCGGCCGACAGGTCCTCGTGCTGTCCGTGGACGCCCGCCGTACCCCCGAAGGCACCTTCGAGGTCACCACGCACGGCGGCCGCAGGGGCACCGGCATCGACGCCGTCGAGTGGGCGCACCGGGCCGCCGAGCTGGGCGCGGGCGAGATCCTGCTCAACTCGATGGACGCGGACGGCACGAAGGACGGCTACGACACCGAGATGATCGCGGCGGTCCGGGGGCATGTGACCGTCCCGGTCATCGCCTCCGGTGGCGCGGGCCGGCTCGCGGACTTCGCGCCGGCCATCGCGGCGGGCGCCGACGCGGTGCTCGCCGCGTCCGTCTTCCACTTCGGTGATCTGAGGATCTCCGAGGTCAAGGGCGCACTGCGGGAGGCCGGGCACCCGGTCCGCTGACCGCGGAGTCATCGATCGCCGGACGGAACCGATATGCGGTTCCGTCCGGCGATCGGCGTTTGCGGGCCGTGCCCTGTCCGATCGTGGCAGCAGTGCCAAACTCCACAACTTTTATTGCACAATAAAGATTGCGCAAGTTTTCTTTCCTATCTACGGTGGAGGGCATGGCAAGCAATGAACCGCGCCGGGTCTCGGATCTGGAGACCTTGAAGGCGTTCGGACACCCCCTGCGGATGAAGCTGTACCGAGCGCTCTACATCTCCCGGAAAGCCACCGCCTCCCAGCTCGCCGAGCTGGTCGACGAGGCGGTCTCGCTGGTCAGCTACCACCTGCGCAAGCTCGCCGACCACGGCCTGATCGAGGAGGCCGAGCAGCAGGGCAAGGATGGCCGCGAGCGCTGGTGGCAGCCCGCGTCGAAGGGGCTGAACTTCCACGACGAAGACTTCAGCGACGCGCCCGAGAAGGTCGCCACGCATGCCGCTGTCGGCAGGCTCTCCTTCGACCAGCACATCGAGCTGTACCGCCGTTACCTCGACTCGGCCCAGAGCTGGTCGCTGAAGTGGCGCAGCGCCGCCTCCAGCTCCGAGTACCTGGCCCGGCTCACCGCCGACGAACTGGCCGCGCTCAACCGCGAAGTGCACGAGGTGATCGACCGGTACGAGGAGGCCGGCCGTGCCCGCGACGAGGCGGGGGACACGGAAGGGCGCGAGAACGTCGCCATGCACCTGTACGCATTCCCGTTCCGCACCTGAGCCGGCGCCCCGAGAGGACGCCCCTCATGACTGTCACCGCCACGGCCGCGAAGGCTCCCGAACGCCCCGCCCACCGCGACGGCAATGTCCTGCGCTGGCTCGGCGCGTACACCGCGTCGATGGTCGGCGACAGCATCTACTACATGGCACTCGCCTGGGCCGCCACCCGCACCGGCACCGCCTCGCAGGCCGGATTCGTCCTCGCCGCCGGATCCATACCCCGGGCCGTGCTGATGCTCGGCGGGGGAGTCCTGGCCGACCGGCTCGGACCCCGGCGACTCGTCATCGGCGCCGACGCCGCGCGCTGCCTGGTCGTCCTGGGCCTGGCCGGCGCCCTGATGTCCACCTCGCCCGCCGTGTGGATGCTGATCGCCGTCGCGCTCGTCTTCGGCGCGGTCGACGCACTCTTCCTGCCCGCGGTGGGAGCTCTGCCGCCCAGGATCACCACCGCCGGACAGCTGGCCCGGATCCAGGGACTGCGCGGACTCGCCACCCGTACCGCCCATGTGGTCGGCGCACCGTTGGGCGGGGTCGCGGTGGCCGTCGGCGGACCCGTGCTCGCATTCGCCGCGGCCGGGGTGCTCTTTGCCGTCTCACTGCCCCTGCTCGTCGTCGTACGGATCGCGCCGCTGCCCGACCAGGACGGTGCCGAATCTCCCGGCACCGCGTGGCGTGAACTGGCCGACGGGGTGCGCCACATCCGGCGCCATCCACTGCTCGGGCCGCTCGTACTCGTCCTCGCCGTCAGCGAGCTGGGTTTCGCGGGCCCGCTCAACCTCGGGCTGATCCTGCTTGCGAAAGAGCGCGGCTGGGGCGCCTCCGGCATGGGCTGGATCGTCGCCGCCTTCGGTATCGGCGCCGGCGCCGCGGCCCTGCTGCTCGCGGTCCGCGGGCGGCTGCCCCGCGCCGGGCTGATCATGTGCCTGACCGTGCTCGTCGGCGCGGTCGCCGCCGGGGCCCTCGCGTACGTCCCGTCGGTGCCGCTCGCCGCCGCCGTCGGCGCCGCGGTCGGGCTCTTCGCCGGACTGGGCGGGGCGCTGTGCGGGGCGCTGATGCAGTCCGCCACCGATCCTGCCTATCTGGGGCGGGTCACCTCGGTCTCGACGCTCTTCACCCATGCGGTCGCACCGCTCAGCTACCCGGTGACCGGCGCGGCCGTCGCCACCTGGGGGACCGGGCCGGTCTTCGCCGCCGGCGCGGCGCTGGGCGGGGCGGGGGCCGTAACCGGTCTGGTCGTCACCCGGCTGCGCCGCGCGGAACTCCCGCGCTGACCCGGCCCCGTACGCCCTACATGCCCAGCTCGGCCGTGCTCACCCGGGCCACCGCCTCCTTGTCGCCCTCCAGCTCCACCCGCGCCGCATTCTGCCGCCCCGACGCGAAGAGCAGCAGCTCGCCCGGCTCCCCGGTCACCGTCACCACCGGAGTGCCCTTGTGCGCCACGGCGGTCTGCCCGTCCGGGCGGCGCAGCACCAGCCCCACCGGGGCCTTGCGCCCCATCAGCCGCGCCGCCTTCTCCATGCGCGACCACAGGGCGTCGGCGAAGACCGGGTCCAGATCCCGCTGCGACCAGTCGGGCTGCGCCCGGCGCACGTCCTCCGCGTGGATGTAGAACTCCACCGTGTTGGCCGCCTCGTCCAGCTGCTTCAGTCCGAACGGTGACATCCGGGGCGGTCCCGTACGGATGAGCTGGATCAGCTCCTCGTACGGTTTCTCGGCGAATTCGGACTGCACCCGGTCGAGCCGGTTCTTCAGCGGGCTCAGCAGCACCCCGGCCGCCGCGTCCGGCCTGCGCTCGCGTACCACCACATGGGCGGCGAGGTCGCGGGTCGTCCAGCCGTGGCACAGGGTCGGGGCTTCGGGGCCCGCCGCCTCCAACAGGTCGGCGAGCAGAAGTCGTTCACGCTTTGCATGGGTCGACATGCCCGCCAGCGTACGACCGGCGTCCGCAGTCCGCCCAGTGGACGTCCCGCCGAACGGCCTCCGCGACCACGGCACAATGGGGCACATGACCAGCACGCCCGCGCCCAGCACCCCGCCCGCCAGCAGTCTGGACCCCGCCATCGCCGCCCGCCTCAAGCGCGGCGCCGATGGACTGGTTCCGGCCATCGCCCAGCAGTACGACACCGGTGAGGTGCTGATGCTCGGCTGGATGGACGACGAGGCGTTGCACCGCACCCTGACGACCGGCCGCTGCACCTACTGGTCCCGCAGCCGTCAGGAGTACTGGGTCAAGGGCGACACCTCCGGTCACATCCAGGTGGTCAAGTCCGTCGCCCTCGACTGCGACGCGGACACCGTCCTCGTCAAGGTCGACCAGACGGGGGCCGCCTGTCACACCGGCGACCGCACCTGTTTCGACGCCGACGTGCTCCCGCTCGGGCAGTAGGGTCAGCCGCCATGGATCTCGAGACCTTCCGCAAGCTGGCCGCCGACCGGCGTGTCATTCCCGTCAGCCGCCGCCTTCTCGCGGACGGCGACACCCCGGTCGCGCTCTACCGCAAGCTCGCGGGCGAGCGCACCGGCACGTTTCTCCTCGAATCCGCGGAGAACGGACGGACCTGGTCCCGCTACTCCTTCATCGGAGTACGCAGCGCCGCCACCCTCACCGCCCGCGACGGCCGGGCCCACTGGCTCGGCACCCCGCCCGTCGGCGTCCCTGTCGACGGCGACCCGCTCGACGCACTGCGCGCCACCATCGACGCCCTCCACACCCCGCGCGACCTGCACTCCGGCATGCCACCGTTCACCGGCGGCATGGTCGGCTATCTGGGGTACGACATCGTGCGCAGGCTGGAGAGGATCGGCGAGCACGGTGGCGACGATCTGAAACTCCCCGAGCTGACCATGCTGCTCACCTCGGACCTCGCCGTCCTCGACCACTGGGACGGCAGCGTCCTGCTGATTGCCAACGCGATCAACCACAACGACCTGGAGACCGGGGTCGACGAGGCGTACGCCGACGCCGTCGCCCGCCTCGACGCCATGGAGGCCGACCTCTCCCGCCCGGTCGAGAGCGCCCCCGCCACCCTCCCGCCGTCCGAACTCCCGCCGTACACCGCGCTCTGGGGCGGCCAGGCCTTCCAGGACGCCGTCGAAGACGTGAAGGAGCGCATCCGGGCCGGCGAGGCCTTCCAGGTCGTGCCCTCGCAGCGCTTCGAGACCCCGTGCACGGCAAGCGCGCTGGACGTCTACCGGGTGCTGCGCGCCACCAACCCGTCGCCGTACATGTACCTCTTCCGGTTCGACGGCTTCGACGTCGCGGGCTCCAGCCCGGAAGCCCTCGTCAAGGTCGAGGACGGGCGCGCCATGGTCCACCCGATCGCCGGGACCCGGCCCCGCGGCGCCACCCCGCAGGAGGACCAGGCCCTCGCCGACGAACTCCTCGCCGACCCGAAGGAACGCGCCGAGCACCTGATGCTCGTCGACCTCGGCCGCAACGACCTGGGCCGGGTCTGCGTGCCCGGCAGCGTCGAGGTCGTCGACTTCATGTCGATCGAGCGGTACTCGCACGTCATGCACATCGTCTCCACCGTCACCGGCCGCGTCGCCGAAGGCCGTACCGCCTTCGACGTCCTCACCGCCTGCTTCCCGGCCGGCACCCTCTCGGGCGCCCCCAAGCCCCGCGCCATGCAGATCATCGAGGAGCTCGAACCCACCCGCCGCGGACTGTACGGCGGCTGCGTCGGCTACCTGGATTTCGCCGGGGACTCCGACACCGCCATCGCCATCCGTACGGCGCTGCTGCGCGACGGCACCGCGTATGTCCAGGCCGGGGCGGGCATCGTGGCCGACTCCGACCCGGTCTCGGAGGACACCGAGTGCCGGAACAAGGCCGCTGCGGTCCTGCGCGCCGTCCATACCGCCAACCGCCTCCACACAAACTGACCCGGTAAGGGATAGTGGGGTACGTGAGTGCTGTCCCCGTACCCCAGCCCCGTGCCCAAGCCGCCGCCGCGCCCGACGCGACGGGAAGCCGCCGCAGCCTGGCTGCCGGCCTGCTTCTCGGGGCCGTCGGCGCCACCGTCGTGCTCCTCGCCTCCGGCCAGACCTGGGCGGAGGGCACGGCCGCAGTCGGCGGCGTCTCCCTGCCGCTGACCGCCGACGGCGACGACATCACCGGTCTCCCGGCGGCCCTTGCCATCGTCGGCCTGGCTGCCCTCGTCGCCGTCTTCGCCGTTCGCAGCGCCGGCCGGCTGCTCGTCGCCGGGCTGCTCGCCCTCAGCGGCCTCGGGGCCGGTGTGAGCGCCTACCTCGGCGCCTCCGACAGCGCGGCCCTCGACGAGAAGGCGGCGCAGAACACCGGCGACGCCTCCGCCACCATCGACGCCCTCAGCCACACCGCGTGGCCGTACATCACCGCCGTCGGAGGCCTGCTGATCCTTCTCGCCGGGCTGCTCGCCCTGCGGTACGGGAAGCTCTGGCCCACCATGTCGGGACGGTACGAGCGCGACGGCACCCCGCGCCCCCGCAGGACCCCCCGCACCGCCCCGGACCCGGACCGGCCCGAGGACCTGTGGAAGGCCCTGGACCGCGGCGAGGACCCGACGCGCGAGGTATGACCCCCAGCTCACGTCGTACCCGCACGTACGGGACAATGGCGGTGAGCTTTCTGCAAAGCGGCAGCGCAGCGCACCACAGCGGCACCAGCTTTGCGTACAGCGATACCAACAGCGCAACACCAACGAGGAGCAACTCATGGCGGGCAGCAGCCACGGACACACCCCGGCCGCCTGGACCGGTGTCATCATCTCCTTCATCGGCTTCTGCATCGCAGGCGTCTTCATCGTCGCGGCCAGCCCGCTCGGCTTCTGGGCCGGAATCGCGGTCATCTTCATCGGCGGGATCGTCGGTCTCGCGATGAAGGTCGCCGGCCTCGGCATGCCGAAGGAGTCCGCCGAGATGGCTGCGGCCAGGGCGCGGGCCGGACAGGCCCAGGTCTCCTCCTGACCCCGGTCGGATCCATCGTGCGAGGCGCAGCCCCGGCCGGGCTGCGCCTTTCCGCGTGACCGGGGACAATCACCGGGTGGACGCCTCGCCTTCTCCCGCAGCCGCACCGGGCCCGCCCGGTCATCCGCCCGTGCCGGTCTTTCCGTCCGCGCCCGTGCGCGGGTCGGCCGTCCGACGGCTCGCCACCCCCCTGGGGGTGATGGCCACCGTCATCGGAGCCTTCGGCTATGTCGGCGCCGTCGACCCCAACCAGCCGGGCCACTACCCGGTCTGCCCGATGCTCCAGATCACCGGCCTGTACTGCCCCGGCTGCGGCGGGCTGCGCAGCGCCCACGCCGTCGCCCACGGCGATATCGCCGCGGCCCTCGGCTCCAACGCCCTCGCGGTTGTCGGCTACGCGATCTTCGCCGTCGTCTGGGTGGTCTGGATGGTCCGCGCGCGCAGGGGGCTGCCCCTACGGATCAATCTGGCACCGGTCTACTGGTGGGGGATCGGCGCCGTGCTCCTGATCTTCACCGTCGTCCGGAATCTGCCGTTCGGATCGTTGTTGGCGCCATGAATGCCCAGGTAGTGGGATATCCGTCGGCCGGATGTGAGCCCGGGGCCCTCCTGCGGATACCATCGAGATGGCTGATCCTGTTCCCTCATCACCGTCCCGGAAGGGGGCCGCTCGCGTGAGTGTGCTCGACGAGATCATCGACGGCGTTCGCGCCGACCTCGCAGAGCGGCAGGCGCGCGTCAGCCTCGACGAGCTCAAGGAACGCGCGGCGCGCGCTCCGGCGGCCAAGGACGGAGTCGCCGCCCTGCGCGGCGAGGGCGTAACCGTCATCTGCGAGGTCAAGCGCTCCAGCCCCTCCAAGGGGGCCCTGGCCGCGATCGCCGACCCGGCCGCGCTCGCCGCGGACTACGAGGCCGGTGGCGCGTCCGTCATCTCCGTCCTCACCGAGGAGCGCCGCTTCGGCGGTTCGCTCGCCGACCTGGAAGCCGTTCGCGCCAAGGTCGACATCCCGATCCTGCGCAAGGACTTCATCGTCACCTCGTACCAGCTCTGGGAGGCCCGCGCCTACGGCGCCGACCTCGCCCTGCTGATCGTCGCCGCCCTCGACCAGGAGGCCCTCGTCTCCCTGATCGAGCGCGCCGAGTCCATCGGCCTGACGCCGCTGGTCGAGGCGCACGACGAGGAGGAGGCGGAGCGTGCCGTGGCCGCCGGAGCGAAGATCATCGGTGTCAACGCGCGCAACCTGAAGGACCTCAAGGTCGACCGCTCGACGTTCGAGCGCGTCGCCCCGGAGATCCCGGCGGGCATCGTCAAGGTCGCCGAGTCCGGCGTCCGAGGCCCGCACGACCTCATCGCCTACGCCAACGCCGGCGCCGACGCCGTGCTCGTCGGCGAGTCCCTGGTCACCGGCCGCGACCCGCGGGCCGCCGTCGCGGACCTGGTCGCCGCGGGCGCCCACCCGGCCCTGCGGCACGGACGGAGCTGACCCGCACCGTGTCCGCCGACCGTTCCGTGTTCCGCACCCGGCCGGGCCTGCGTCTCGCCGGTGTGACGGCTGTGCGGGACCCGCACGCGCCGCTGGCGCGCGGCTGCCGCCCCCGCGGCTGCCGCGCCCCCGCGCGCCGGGTGCACGGCCGGCGTGTGCGGTACGTGATCGGCGACGAGCCCGGCCAGGTCAACGGCATGCGATGGCGCCCGGGGACTGCGCTGTAGCGAGCCCCGGCCACGTACTCGCACCACACCTCTCGTACGTACGACCGCACCGCCCGACCGCCCTCGGTCGCGGCGGCGTCTCGCTCACGACGCATACGGTGAACCCACCCGTTGCCATGACGAGGAGCACGTCGGATGTCATCTGACTTCTTCATTCCGGACCCCGAGGGTCTGATCCCCAGCGCCGAGGGCTACTTCGGTGCGTTCGGCGGCAAGTTCATCCCGGAGGCGCTCGTCGCCGCCGTGGACGAGGTCGCCGTCGAGTACGACAAGGCGAAGGCCGACCCGGCCTTCGCCGCCGAGCTCAATGAGCTCATGGTCAACTACACCGGCCGGCCCAGCGCGCTGACCGAGGTGCCGCGCTTCGCCGAGCACGCGGGCGGTGCCCGGATCTTCCTCAAGCGCGAGGACCTCAACCACACCGGCTCGCACAAGATCAACAATGTGCTGGGCCAGGCACTGCTCACCAAGCGCATGGGCAAGACCCGGGTCATCGCCGAGACCGGCGCCGGCCAGCACGGTGTGGCCACCGCGACGGCCTGCGCCCTCTTCGGTTTCGAATGCACCATCTACATGGGCGAGATCGACACCGAGCGGCAGGCGCTGAACGTGGCGCGGATGCGGATGCTCGGCGCCGAGGTCATCGCCGTGAAGTCCGGCTCCCGCACGCTCAAGGACGCCATCAACGAGGCGTTCCGCGACTGGGTCGCCAACGTCGACCGCACGCACTACCTCTTCGGTACGGTCGCGGGCCCGCACCCCTTCCCGGCGATGGTCCGCGACTTCCACCGCGTCATCGGCGTCGAGGCCCGCCGGCAGATCCTGGAGCGGACCCACCGGCTGCCGGACGCCGCGATCGCCTGTGTCGGCGGCGGCTCCAATGCCATCGGGCTCTTCCACGCGTTCATCCCGGACGCGCACGTCCGGCTGATCGGCTGCGAGCCCGCAGGACGCGGTGTGGAGACCGGCGAGCACGCGGCGACCCTGACCGCGGGCGAGCCCGGCATCCTGCACGGCTCGCGCAGTTACGTCCTCCAGGACGACGAGGGCCAGATCACCGAGCCGTACTCCATCTCGGCCGGTCTCGACTACCCGGGCATCGGCCCGGAGCACTCGTACCTCAAGGACATCGGCCGCGGCGACTACCGCGCGGTCACCGACGACGCCGCCATGCAGGCGTTGCGTCTGCTCTCCCGTACCGAGGGGATCATCCCGGCCATCGAGAGCGCCCATGCGCTGGCCGGCGCCCTGGAGATCGGCAAGGAGCTCGGCAAGGACGCGCTGCTCCTGGTCAACCTGTCCGGTCGCGGCGACAAGGACATGGACACGGCGGCCCGTTACTTCGGGCTGTACGACACGGACGCGGCCGTCGAGGCGGACGCGGACAGCAACAGCGCCGAGATCGAGGGGGATGCCAAGTGAGCGGCAACATCGAGCTGTTGAGCGCCACCCTCGCCGCCGCCAAGGCCGAGGACCGGGCCGCACTGATCGCCTACCTGCCGGCCGGGTTCCCGTCGGTCGACGGCGGCATCGAGGCCGTCAAGGCCGTCGTCGCCGGTGGCGCCGATGTCGTCGAGGTGGGCCTGCCGCACAGCGACCCGGTGCTCGACGGACCGGTCATCCAGACCGCCGACGACATCGCCCTGCGCGGCGGCGTGAAGATCGCAGACGTGATGCGTACGGTCCGCGAGGCCTACGAGGCGACCGGCGTCCCGATCCTTGTCATGACGTACTGGAACCCCATCGACCGGTACGGCATCGAGCGCTTCACCGCCGAGCTCGCCGAAGCGGGCGGCGCCGGCTGCATCCTGCCCGACCTGCCGGTCCAGGAGTCCTCGGTGTGGCGCGAGCACGCCGACAAGCACGGTCTCGCGACCGTCTTCGTCGTCGCGCCGAGCAGCAAGGACGAGCGCCTCGCCACCATCACCGCGGCCGGCTCCGGCTTCGTCTACGCGGCCTCGCTGATGGGCGTCACCGGCACCCGTGAATCGGTCGGTGAGCAGGCCCAGGACCTGGTGCGGCGCACCCGCGCCACCACCGGGCTCCCGGTCTGCGTCGGCCTTGGGGTCTCCAATGCCCAGCAGGCCGCAGAGGTCGCCGCCTTCGCCGACGGAGTGATCGTCGGCTCCGCCTTCGTCAAGCGGATGCTGGACGCCCCCGACGAGGTGTCCGGACTGGCCGGAGTCCGCTCCCTTGCGGGCGAACTGGCCGAAGGTGTTCGAAAGCGCTGACATCGGGCATCGCCCGAACGGGTGGACCTGGGACCGGGGAGGCACGTACGTGCCTCCCCGGTTCGTTGCTGCGGGTGTGAGCGAGAAGAACGAAGAGGGAAAAAGGGCCGCGCGCGACCGGCTCGTACAGCAGCGTGAGCAGGAGAGGGCGCGCGAGCGCCGCCGGCGCACGCTGATCGTCTCCACCGCCGTGGTGGGTGTGCTGGCGCTGGCCGCCGTCATCGGAGTGATCGCCGCGAATTCGGGCGGCAAGGGCGACAAGACGAGCGGGGCGGGGCCCGTCGTCGCGCCGTCCGGGGCGACCGGCAAGGACAGCCTGGCCATCCAGGTGGGTGCGGACAATGCGCCGTCCACCCTCACGATCTGGGAGGACTTCCGCTGCCCGGTCTGCGCCCAGTTCGAGAACGCGTTCCGGGACACGATCCACCAGCTGGAGAGCAGCGGACAGCTGAAGGTCGAGTACCACCTGGCCACGATCATCGACGGCAACCTCGGCGGCAGCGGCTCGCTGGACGCGGCCAATGCGGCGGCCTGCGCGCAGGACGTCGGCAAGTTCTCCGCGTACCACGACGTCCTCTACCGCAACCAGCCGCCGGAGACCGACGACGCCTTCGGCAAAAGCAGCAAGCTGATCGAGCTGGCGGGCAAGGTCGAAGGCCTCGGCACCCCTGCCTTCCGCAGCTGCGTGGAGGACGGCACGCACAACACCTGGGTCCAGAAGTCCAACACCGCCTTCCAGAACGGCGGCTTCCAGGGCACGCCGACCGCGCTGCTCAACGGTGAGTCGATCTTCCCGAAGAAGGGGAGCGAACCGATCACCGTGGCCAACCTGAAGAAGTGGGTCGCCGAGGCGAACAAGGGCAAGCAGCCGGGGACGGTCACCCCGGCGCCTGCCGGTTCCTGACCCGGACCGGGACCTGTGGGGGCGGGGAACAGATGACCGGCTCGTTACCCAGACGTTGTCGGGCGGGTTGCCGTACGTCCCGCCCGGCAGGGTAGCGTCGACCCTGCCATGGACCTTGCCTACATTCCCAGCCCGTCGACCGGCGTGATCGATCTCGGACCGATCCCGCTCCGCGGCTACGCGTTCTGCATCATCATCGGTGTGTTTGTCGCCGTCTGGTTCGGCAACAAGCGCTGGATCGCCCGGGGCGGCAGAGCCGGCACAGTGGCTGACGTCGCCGTCTGGGCCGTGCCCTTCGGCCTCGTCGGAGGGCGGCTCTACCACGTCATCACCGACTACCAGCTGTACTTCAGCGACGGTGAGAACTGGGTCGACGCCTTCAAGATCTGGCAGGGCGGCCTCGGCATCTGGGGTGCGATCGCGCTCGGCGCGGTCGGTGCCTGGATCGGCTGCCGCCGCCGCGGCATCCCGCTGCCCGCCTGGGCCGACGCGCTCGCCCCCGGCATCGCCTTCGCCCAGGCGATCGGCCGCTGGGGCAACTGGTTCAACCAGGAGCTGTACGGCAAGCCGACGGATCTGCCGTGGGCCCTGAAGATCAGCGAAGGCCCCAACCGGGTCGCCGGTACGTACCACCCCACGTTTCTGTACGAGTCGCTGTGGTGCGTGGGTGTCGCGCTGCTGGTGATCTGGGCGGACCGCCGCTTCAAGCTCGGACACGGGCGGGCGTTCGCGCTGTACGTCGCGGCGTACTGCACGGGGCGGGCGTGGATCGAGTACATGCGGGTCGACGAGGCCCACCACATTCTGGGCCTGCGCCTGAATGTGTGGACCGCGGTGATCGTGTTCGTGCTGGCGGTGACGTACATCGTGATCTCGGCGAAGGTGCGGCCGGGGCGCGAGGAGGTCGTCGAGCCGGAGGCCGCGGAGGCGGCCGAGGCGGCCGAGGGCGTGGAGGACGCGGACCCGGCTTCGGAGTCGGGCTCGGATGCCGAGGGTGACGCCAAGCGTGATGGTGAGGCTCGGGCGCCGGAGAAGAACGGCAGCGCAGAGGCGGCGACGAACGGCTGACGCCACCCACTTGTACGAGGGGCCCGAACCGGACGGTTCGGGCCCCTCGCCCGTTCCCTCACCACCGGGGGCTCCGCCCCCGGCCCCCCGCTCCTCAATCGCCGGAGGGGCCTGATCTGGCTCCCCGCCCGGCTGTCGCGGGCTGGGTTTGGCCTGCGCCCGGCTGTCGCCGGGTGGATTGGCCTGCGCCCCGCGATCGCCGGTTGATCCGGCTCCCGCTCCTCAGCCGGCGGAGGGGCGGGGATTTCCGTCGTCACCCCACCCGTTCTGCCAGGGCAAGCGTCCGGCGGGCCGCTGCCACTACTGCCGCGTCCACGAAACGGCCGTCCGGCAGTGCCAGTGCGCCTGCCTCCGTGAGGGCTGCCGCCACGATTTCCTGGGCCGAGTCGATCTCCTCCGTCGTGGGCCGGAACGCCCGCTCGATCACGGGTAGCTGCCGGGGGTGGATCGCCGCCCGGCCGATGAACCCCAGCGCGCGGCCGTGCGCGCAGGAGTGCCGCAGGCCGTCCAGGTCCCGTACGTCCGGGAACACCGACTGGGTCGGCGGGGCGAGGCCGGCCGCGCGGGCGGCCACCACCACCCGGCTGCGTGACCAGTCGAGGCCCCGGTCGTCCCGTACCCCCAGATCGGCCCGGAGATCGGTCTCGCCGAGGGCGATCGAGCGGACCTGGGGGTGGGAGGCCGCGACCGTGTACGCGTGCTCGATGCCGAGTGCCGACTCCAGCAGCGGACAGAGCGCGACGCCGGGGGCGAGCGCCGCGATGTGGTGGACGGTCGCGGCGTGCGTGATCTTCGGCAGGCGCAGTTCGGCGAGGCCCGGCAGCCCGGCCAGGGCCAGGACGTCGGCCTCGGTGTGGACCCGGACATGCACCGGCGCGGCCGTGTCGGCGGCCGGTTCGGTGAGGAGTTCGGCGGTGGCGGACCGGGCGTACTCCTTGCGGTCCGGTGCGACCGCGTCCTCCAGGTCGACGATCACCACGTCCGCGCCCGAGCCGC
This sequence comes from Streptomyces sp. NPDC005181, assembly GCF_040608395.1. Lineage (NCBI taxonomy): Bacteria > Bacillati > Actinomycetota > Actinomycetes > Kitasatosporales > Streptomycetaceae > Streptomyces > Streptomyces sp. NPDC005181. The sequence continues at coordinate 74,841 of NZ_JBEXID010000007.1, read as the reverse complement.
GTGCCTTGCGCACCACGTCCGGCCGGTCCCCGGGAACGTACAGCCACGTCAGATACACCCCTTCGGCCGTGGTCACAGGGCGCCTTCCGCCCGTAGCGCGGCAATGTCCGGTCCTGACAGACCGAGCCCGGTCAGGATCTCCTCGGTGTCCGCGCCGTGCGGACGGCCCGCCCAGCGGATCGAGCCCGGCGTCCGGGAGAGCCGGAAGAGGACGTTCTGCATCCGGAGCGGGCCCAGTTCGGGGTCGGGGACCTCGGTGACGGAGTCCAGGGCCCGGTACTGCGGGTCCTCCATCACGTCCCGGATGTCGTGGATGGGCGCGATGGCCGCCTCCGCCTTCTCGAACGCGGAGATCGCCTCCTCGCGGGTGTGCCGGGCGATCCAGTGGCCGACCGCCTCGTCGAGTTCGTCGGCGTGTTCGGCGCGGGTGGTGCCGGAGGCGAACCACGGCTCGTCGATCAGCTCCGCCCGGCCGACCAGCCGCATCACGCGTTCGGCGATGGACTGGGCGGAGGTGGAGACGGCCACCCACTGGCCGTCCGACGTGCGGTACGTATTGCGGGGGGCGTTGTTGCGCGAGCGGTTGCCGGTGCGTTCCTGGACGTAGCCGAGCTGGTCGTACCAGAGCGGCTGCGGGCCGAGCACGGTGAGAATCGGCTCGATGATCGCCATGTCGACGACCTGGCCCTCCCCGGTGCGGTCCCGCCCGGCCAGCGCCGCCATCACGGCGTACGCGGTGGCGAGCGCCGCGATCGAGTCGGCCAGGCCGAAGGGCGGCAGGGTCGGCGGCCCGTCCGGCTCTCCGGTGATCGCGGCGAATCCGCTCATCGCCTCGGCGAGTGTGCCGAAGCCGGGGCGGTGCGCGTACGGACCGAACTGACCGAAGCCGGTGACCCGGGTCAGCACCAGCCGCGGGTTGACGGTGTGCAGCTCCTCCCAGCCGATGCCCCACCGCTCCAGCGTCCCCGGCCGGAAGTTCTCGATGATCACATCACTGGAGGCCGCCAGCCGGAGGAGGACGTCGCGGCCGCCGGGAGCGGCGAGGTCGAGGGTGAGATTGCGTTTGTTGCGGCCCAGCAGCTTCCACCACAGGCCGATGCCGTCCTTCGTCGGACCGTGGCCACGCGACGGGTCGGGTTTGCGTGGATGCTCGACCTTGATCACCTCGGCGCCGAAGTCGCCGAGCATGGTGGCCGCGAGGGGGCCCGCGAAGAGCGTGGCGAGGTCGAGGACCCGCAGACCGGAGAGGGGTGCTTCCGTGGGCGCGGTCATGCGGCGTCGATCTCGCTGCGGTACGGCATGGAGGTCGAGGCGCCGGGCTTCTGTACGCAGAGCGCCGCAGCCACCGACGCCCAGGCCAGGGCCTCCGGTACGGCCCGTCCTTCGCCGAGGGCCACGGCGAGCGCGCCGACGAAGGTGTCCCCGGCGCCGGTGGTGTCGACAGCGGTCACCTCCGGGGCGGGGAAGTGGACCGTTTCGCTGCCCCGGGCCGCGTACAGGCAGCCTTTCGAACCGAGGGTGATGACGACCTCGGGGACGTGCCGGAGCAGGATCTCGGCCGCCGCGTGGGGTTCGGTTTTGCCGGAGAGTGAGGCCGCCTCGTGCTCGTTGGGGATCAACAGGTCGACGGTGTCGAAGAGCTCGTCCGGCAGGGGTTGGACGGGGGAGGGGGTGAGGATCGTCCGTACGCCCTGCGCGTGGGCCGCCCGGGCCCCTTCGATCACGGCCGACAGGGGCAGTTCCAGCTGGAGAAGCAGCAGGTCGGCGCCCGCGATGGCGGCCATCTCGCCGGGGCCGAGCGTGTGGACGGTGCCATTGGCGCCGGGGATCACCACGATGGCATTGCCGCCCGCGTCGTCGACGACGATGTGTGCCGTGCCGCTGTGGCCCTCGGCGGTGTGCAGCAGGTCGGTGTCGATGCCCGCGTGCTCCAGTTCGGCCCGGAGCCGCACCCCGTACGCGTCGTCGCCCACCGCGCCGATCATCAGCACGTCGCCGCCCGCGCGGGCGGCGGCGACCGCCTGGTTGGCGCCCTTGCCGCCGGGGATGGTGCGGAACTCCCTTCCGGTGACGGTCTCCCCGCGCTCCGGGGCCCGTGCGACGTAGGCGACGAGATCCATATTGGTGCTGCCGAGCACCGCGATGCCGGTCATGGGCGGAGTGCCTCCTGGTAGGTCAGTTCAGCGAGTGCGTCGAAGCCGATGGAGTCGAAACCGGGGACGGATGTGGCGAGACGGTTCTTGAGGGGAGTGGTCCACCGGTCGGGCAGCGCGTCGGGCCGGCCGGCCAGCAGACCTGCCAGTGAACCGGCGGTCGCACCGTTCGAGTCCGTGTCCCAACCACCGGACACCGCCCGGCAGATGGAGCCGGAGAAGTCGCCGTCGGCGTGGGTGAGGGCGGCGGCGAGCAGCGCGGCGTTGGGCAGCACATGGACCCAGTGGTATGCGCCGAGCCCGGCGTGCAGCCGGTCGGCGACCGCGTCGAAGTCCCGCTCGCCGCGGGCCGTGTCGATCCCGGTGCGGACCGCGTGCGCGAACCGCGAGCGCGGCGGAACGACGCGAAGCCCGGTCGCGAGGCAGCCGTGTACATCGGTTCCGCCGCCGGCCGCCTCGGCGAGCGCGGCGGCGGTGAACATCGCCCCGTACACCCCGTTGCCGGTGTGGGTGAGGACCGCGTCCCGGTAGGCCTGCTGGGCGGCGGCCGCCGGATCGCCGGGGTGCGTCCAGCCGTGCACATCGGCGCGGATCTGGGCGCCGATCCACTCCCGGAACGGGTTGCGGTGCCGGGCGGTCCCCGGCGGTTCGATGCCGTCGAGCAGATTGCGGTACGCCACCCGCTCGGCGGTGAAGGTGCGGCCCGCGGGGAGTTCGTCGAGCCAGAGCCGGGCGAGATCGGCGGTGGAGAAGGACGGTCCGTGCCGCTGGATCAACAGCAGGGTCAGGAGCGGGTAATTGAGGTCGTCGTCCTCCGGCATCCCGTCGATGTTCTCGGCGAGCGAGGTGGGTGCGGAGCGACGGTTCCAGGGGTACCTGGCGGTCAGGCCGGCGGGCAGGCCCCTCGCGGTGAACCAGGTCGCGAGCGGCCAGTTCCCGGTGGCGCGAGCCAGTGCGCGGATCCCCGCGAGGGGCAGCTTCTCGACGGGCTTGCCGAGCAGACAGCCGGCGGCGCGGCCCAGCCAGGCAGCCTCCAGCCGGGCCCGGCCGGCCGATGGAGGGTCCGCGCGCGGCGTCGGCCAGTGCGGGCAGGCCGCCCGGATCGCGGCCAGATCCGTCGGCTCGTCAACGGCCGACGGCGAGTCGAGCAGTGCGAGTTCGTCGAGCAGCCGCTCGGCGAGTGCGCGCAGTGCGGGTGGTGCGGGGGGCTTCGACGCGCCCGCGCGCTCCGGGGCGGGGGCGCCGCCCGCCGCGTACCAGCGGAGCTCGATGTCCCGCGCGTCCCGGCCGTCCTCGGCCGCCTGGCGCAGTTCGTGCCCGATCAGATCCTCCGGCTGCACCCAGGTGACCCGCACGGTCACGGCGTACCTGCCAGCGTCGCGAAGGCCGCCTCGTGCGTACGCCGCCGGGCGGTGTCCCGTACGAACACCTCGCGGGCGACGTCCGTCAGTGTCCGCGCCGGTGCGTGCAGATCGAGCCGGCTGGCCTCGGCGACCGATTTCACCCAGGTGGCGGGGATCGCCGCCTCGCCGTGCAGCGCGCCCGCGAGCGCACCGCTCATCGTGGCGATCGAGTCGCAGTCCCGGCCGTAGTTGACCGAGCCGAGCACCGCGTGCCGGTAGTCGCCGTCCGCGACGAGCAGCATCCCGAGGGCGATCGGGAGCTCCTCGATGGCGTGCAGCCGGGACGGGCGGCGGGCGCCGAGGGACGGTGCGCGGTAGTCGGGCCCGACGGTGTCGAAGGGGGCGACGGCGGTACGCAGCGGTGTCAGTGCCGTCTCGAAGTCCCGGTACCGTACGGCCACTTCACAGACCGCTTCGATGGCGGCCCGTGTCCCGTCCTTGGCGAGCGACAGACAGGCGTCGACGACGGCGGCGGGCGTCGCATCCGGCGCGCAGGCGGCCGCGACGGCCGCCGCGAAGACTCCGGCAGCCTCCCTCCCGTAGGACGACTGGTGGGCGCCCGCGACATCCAGCGCCTCGGCGTACGCGGCTTGCGGATGGGCGGCGTTCACCAGGCCGACCGGCGCCATGTACATCGCCGCCCCGCAGTTCACGATGTTCCCGGAGCCCGCCTCGCGCGGGTCGACATGGCCGTAGTGCAGCCGGGCAACGATCCATTTCTCGGCGAGGAAGATCCGCTGCAGCGGCAGCGCCTCGGCCTCCAGCTCCGGGATCCAGCGGGGAGCCGAGATCAGCTCCGGTACGAGATGGTCGGCGACGCAGTACGCGTCGAGATGGTCCCGTACGGTGCCGTACACCCGTACCAGCGCATGGGTCATCAAGGTGTCGTCGGTGACGTGACCGTCGCCCTTGTGGTATGGGGCGATGGGGCGGGCGGTGCGCCAGTCCTCGCCGTCCCACGGGCCCACGATGCCGGTGATCCGGCCGCCGTGGCGCTCGACGATCTGCTCGGGGGGCCGGCCTTCGACCGGGCCGCCGAGCGCGTCACCGACGGCGGCGCCGACGAGGGCGCCGGTGATCCGCTCATCGAGACCGAGCGCGGTGGGTGTTTTGTTCTGAATCGGCGTCATGTCGGAATTGTCTACCCGAAGGGGCTGGTTCGGTGTCTGTCAGCAGCCCGGCGAGTTCGATGAGATCGGTGCCCGCGAGACGAGGCAGCGCGCATCCCGCGAGAGTGCGGCAGGCCTCGCGCCAGCCGTCCGGGACGGCGGCGATGCCGCCGAGCGCACCGGTCAGCGCGCCGGCCAGGGCGGGCGCCGAGTCCGCGACCCGCGACAGGCAGGCCGCCGCGGGAATGGCCTGGGCGATCTCGCCGCGGGCCGCGGTGGCCAGGGCCAGGGCGACCGGTACGGTCTCGGCCGCGGCGATCCCGTAGCTGTAGACATGGTCGACGATCTGATGCTCCAGCACGGGTACGAGCGCGAAGGCGCCGGCTGCCTCACCGACGAAGTCGCGGGCGATCCGGACGGCGTGAGCGGCGTTACGGGCGATCTCGGTGCCCTCGGGGAGCTGCGCGAGCGCGGCGTTCACCGCGGTGTCGACATCGGCTCCGTCCAGTGCCTCGGCGATCGCGGCGGCCATCGCGCGCGCCCCGTGCACACCGTCGCCGTCCTGGGTGTATCGGGCATCGAACTCGGCGAGTTCGGCGGCGGCCCGGGGTCGGCCGGGGTGGACGATCGCCAGCACGGCAGCCCGCACACAGGCCGCGTCGTCGAAGTAGTGCGGGTTGTCGTGGCCGGTGGCGGGTGGCCGCAGACCGGCGGCGAGATTGCCGAGCCCGGCCCGGACCGAGATCCGGGCGCGCAGCGGGAGAACCGCCGACTCGACCTCGGGCGCCCGCGCGGCGGCCGCGGCGACCTCGGCGGCCAGCGCGTTCCACGCGACATCGATGGCGGCCCGCATCCGGCGGTCGGGGGAGAGGCCCTGCAGCGGACCGGCCGCCGAAGCGAGCACGGTCCCGGCGGCGAACGCGGCCCACTCGGCGTCGTCGGAGGGACCGAGTCGCAGTGGCTCGGGCGGCTGGTTGAGTGCGATGGGCACGGGGAGGGTGGTGGTGGCGTTCTGCTCGGCGAAGGTGTCGAGCTCCCGGGTGAGCCGACGCGTCCACTCGGGCATCCGGGCCGCCCGGTGACGCGCCGCGGGCCACCCGGCGGCGTCCCCGGAGGCCAGCCCGAGCAGCAGCCCCTCGATCCGGGCCCGGCGCCCGGGCAGGGGCCGGTGATGGGGCAGAGCGGAACGGTTCTCCGGGTGGGGCTGGGTGTCCCGCGCGGTAGTCATGACACCACCGCCGCGGGCCCGCCCGCGGCGGACGGAGCCGACGGTGCGTCGGCGGGTGCGGCGGTGCGCCGGGCTGCGGCAGCCGGGGGGTGGGTGCTGCCAGGGGTGCCGCCATCCTCGAGGGACCTGCCGGTCCCTTCGGGGCGGCCGGCCCCGTTGTCCCTGCCGTCCTCGCAGCCCCCGGCGCCGTCCGTCTCATCCGTCTCGTCCGGTGTGAGCAACTCGGCGATGTCGAGGACGTGGTACCCCCGCATCGACGGCAGGCAGCTGCCTCGGACCGGGCCGATCGCCTGCCCCCAGTTCCGGGGAATCGCGGATACCCCGCCCAGTGCGCCGGCCAGCGCTCCCGCCACCGCTGCCGTTGTGTCCGCGTCGCGGCCCATGTTGACCGCTGTCAGTACGGCCGTACGGAAGTCGCCGCGCGCCGCCGCGAACGCACCGAAGGCCAGTCCCACCGCCTCCGGTGCCAGGTCCGTCCACGGGTAGCCGCCGACCACCACCGCGGAGCGCACCGCGCGTTCCCTCGTGAGGCGGTCGGGGTGCTTGTGCTGCGCGGCCGTCACCGCCCGCCGCAGCGAGCGCGCGGTCCAGGAGTCCATCGGTACGACGGACAGGGCCGCCGCGATCACGGACGTGACCCCCGCTCCCGCCATCGCGGCGGCCACCCCGGCCGCCACCGCCTGGCCGCCGTAGATGCCCTCCCCGTCGTGGCTGACCTGCCCGTCGATCGCGACCAGGCGCGCGGCCTCCGCGGGCCGGCCTGCGGCGAAGACGCCGAACGGGGCCGCGCGCATCGCGAGTCCGTCGCTCCAGGCGTGCCGGTGCTGGGCGGAGATCGGGGCGGCGAGGCCCCGGCGCAGGTTCTCCAGGGTGCCGCGCTCACTGAAGCCGGCGCCGCGGAACGGCCCCTCGTCCAGGTCGGCGATCCACAGATGCCAGGCCCGCTCGACCTGGGTGACGGTCAGCGCCGAGCCGTGCCGGGCAAGCAGCAGTCCGGAGAAGATGGCGTACTCCGTGTCGTCGGTACCGGCCGGGTCGTCGCTGACGAAGCCTTCGATCCGGCCCCAGCGACGGCGGATCTCGGACGGACGCAGGTTCTCCGCGGGCGCGCCCAGCGCATCGCCCACGGCCAGGCCTAGGAGCGCGCCCCTGGCCCGGTCGGCCCGATCTGGGCGGCCGGGGTCGTCGGGGCTGCCGGTGCTCACGTCGAGGCGGGGTACGTCGTTCCGGGCTGCCTCCGCCATGCCCCCGCCCGTGCGCGGTTCTGCCGGATTGCCTGCAATCAGCTCCATCGCGTCGACCCTTCGCTCGTACCGAGCCAGTTCTCGTACCTGTCCGATCTGTGCCACGCGGAGCCCCGACAGAGGCCGATAAACGCAACAAAAGGGCCACTCGGATGACGGGATCCCCTTCGTAAGGCAGGCCGTACTTACCTGGTCAGAGGGCAGGTAAGTACGGCCTGGCTTGCTGGCGGGGGATCACTTTCGTGCGTATTTTCGGTCGTGTTGAGCGGGGGTGGGACGAGCAGATCCCGCTGCCGGAGAAAGGGAGAGCTGTGTCCATCATCGAGACCGACGCCGTACTGCACGAGGCGCACCGCGACAACCACACCCACCGTGATGTGAACGGCGGCTGGCTGCGTCCGGCGGTCTTCGGTGCGATGGACGGGCTGGTCTCGAACCTGGCGCTGATGACCGGCGTCGCGGGTGGCGCGGTCTCCCAGCAGACGCTTGTGATCACCGGTCTGGCGGGCCTGGCCGCCGGTGCGTTCTCCATGGCGGCCGGCGAATACACCTCCGTGGCCTCGCAGCGCGAGCTCGTCCAGGCCGAACTCGACGTCGAGCGGCGTGAGTTGCGCAAGCATCCGATGGACGAGATGGAAGAGCTCGCCGCGCTCTACGAGTCCCGCGGCGTCGACCCCGGGCTCGCCCGCGAGGTCGCGCGGCAGCTGTCCCGCGACCCCGAGCAGGCGCTGGAGATACACGCCCGCGAGGAGCTCGGCATCGACCCGGGCGATCTGCCCTCGCCGCTCGTCGCTGCCGTCTCGTCGTTCGGCGCTTTCGCGATGGGCGCGCTGATGCCCGTACTGCCGTATCTGCTCGGTGCGAGCGCGATGTGGCCCGCGGTGCTGCTCGCGCTGATCGGCCTCTTCGGCTGCGGGGCGGTGGTGGCGAGGGTGACTGCCCGCAGCTGGTGGTTCAGCGGGCTGCGGCAGCTGGTGCTCGGCGGGACGGCCGCCGCGATCACGTACGGTCTGGGCACACTCTTCGGTGTGGCCGTCGGCAGCTGATCGCGCCCGCGCCGCCGCTCGCAACCTGCCTGCAATCCGTGTGACGTACGTCTTGGTCGCTGCCACTGGGCGGAACCACCCCTGCGGAAGTAAAATGAGTCCCTATGCAGGGCTGCACATAAGTAGCCGTTACCCCGCGGTTTCGTTTCCTTTACCAGTGGGCATGAGCCGTAGACACCGCAGGCAACGACGCCTGCTCTCTGTGGTCCCCGGGCGCCGATCCTCCGACTGCGACCCGCTCCACCGCTCCATGCGGTGTCCGCATGTTGGAACGGGCTATCCGCTTCTTGAGAAGCGGCCCATCATGTAACCTGCACGAAATTTCGCAGAGGGCCAACGTCGTCCCTCGGCACTGCATATGCCACGACGACGACGGGAGAGCCGATGCGTTCCGACGCCTGGTCGCCCATGGACGGTCGCCCCGCCCAGCAGGGGATGTACGACCCCCGTAACGAGCACGACGCCTGTGGTGTCGGGTTCGTGGCCACTCTGACCGGTGTGGCCAGCCATGAGCTGGTCGAGCAGGCGCTGACCGTACTGCGCAACCTCGAGCACCGCGGCGCCACCGGATCCGAGCCCGACTCGGGCGACGGCGCCGGAATCCTGCTCCAGGTGCCGGACGCCTTCCTTCGCGCAGAGGTCCCCTTCGACCTCCCGGAGGCCGGTGGCTACGCCGTCGGAATCGCCTTCCTGCCCGCGGACGACTCCACCGAGGCCGTCCAGAAGCTCGAGAAGATCGCCGCCGAGGAAGGCCTGAAGGTTCTCGGCTGGCGTGAGGTCCCGGTCAGCCCCGACCTCCTCGGCAGCGGCGCCCGCGCCACCATGCCCGAGTTCCGCCAGCTCTTCGTCGCGGACGGCGGGAGCACCGGCATCGTGCTCGACCGCAAGGCCTTCGTGCTGCGCAAGCGCGCCGAGCGTGAGGCCGGGGTGTACTTCCCCTCGCTCTCCGCCCGCACGATCGTCTACAAGGGCATGCTCACCACGGGGCAGCTGGAGCCGTTCTTCCCGGACCTCTCCGACCGCCGTCTCGCCACCACGGTCGCGCTGGTCCACTCGCGCTTCTCCACGAACACATTCCCGAGCTGGCCGCTCGCCCACCCGTACCGCTTCGTCGCGCACAACGGTGAGATCAACACGGTCAAGGGCAACCGCAACTGGATGAAGGCCCGCGAGTCCCAGCTCGCGTCGAGCCTCTTCGGTACGGAGCAGCTGGACCGGATCTTCCCCGTCTGCACCCCGGACGCCTCCGACTCCGCCTCCTTCGACGAGGTCCTGGAGCTGCTCCACCTCGGTGGCCGCTCGCTGCCGCACTCGGTGCTGATGATGGTCCCCGAGGCGTGGGAGAACCACGACTCGATGGACCCGGCCCGGCGCGCCTTCTACCAGTACCACTCCACGATGATGGAGCCCTGGGACGGCCCGGCGTGCGTCACCTTCACCGACGGCACCCAGGTCGGCGCGGTCCTCGACCGCAACGGTCTGCGCCCCGGCCGCTACTGGGTCACCGACGACGGCCTCGTCGTCCTCTCCTCCGAGGTCGGTGTCCTGGACATCGCCCCCGAGAAGGTCGTCCGCAAGGGCCGCCTCCAGCCCGGCAAGATGTTCCTCGTCGACACTGCCGAGGGCCGCATCATCGAGGACGACGAGATCAAGGCGGGCCTCGCCGCCGAGCAGCCGTACCAGGAGTGGCTGGAGACCGGCGAGATCGAGCTGGAGGATCTCCCCGAGCGCGAGCACATCGTGCACACGCACGCCTCCGTCACCCGCCGCCAGCAGACCTTCGGCTACACCGAGGAAGAGCTCCGCGTCATCCTCGCACCGATGGCCCGCACCGCCGGCGAGCCGCTCGGCTCCATGGGCACGGACTCGCCGATCGCGGCCCTGTCCGAGCGCCCCCGGCTGCTCTTCGACTACTTCACCCAGCTGTTCGCGCAGGTCACCAACCCGCCGCTGGACGCCATCCGCGAGGAGCTCGTCACCTCGCTGCGCTCCACGCTGGGCCCGCAGGGCAACCTGCTGGAGCCGACCGCCGCGTCGTGCCGCAGCGTGACGCTGCCGTTCCCGGTGATCGACAACGACGAGCTGGCCAAGCTGATACACATCAATGCCGACGGCGACATGCCGGGCATGAAGGCCGCCACGCTCTCCGGTCTCTACCGGGTCAGCGGCAGCGGTGAGGCCCTCGCTGCCCGGATCGAGCAGATCTGTACCGAGGTCGACGCCGCCATAGAGGACGGCGCCCGCCTGATCGTCCTGTCCGACCGGCACTCCGACGCCGAGCACGCACCGATCCCGTCGCTGCTGCTCACCTCGGCCGTCCACCACCACCTCATCCGTACCAAGCAGCGCACCCAGGTGGGTCTGCTGGTCGAGGCCGGGGACGTCCGCGAGGTCCACCACGTCGCGCTGCTGATCGGTTACGGCGCCGCCGCGGTCAACCCGTACCTGGCGATGGAGTCCGTCGAGGACCTGGTCCGGGCCGGCACGTTCATCGAGGGCATCGAGCCCGAGCAGGCCATCCGGAACCTGATCTACGCGCTCGGCAAGGGCGTCCTGAAGGTCATGTCCAAGATGGGCATCTCGACCGTCGCCTCCTACCGCGGCGCCCAGGTCTTCGAGGCCGTCGGCCTGGACGAGGCCTTCGTCGCGAAGTACTTCAACGGCACCGCGACCAAGATCGGCGGCGCCGGACTCGACGTCGTCGCCAAGGAGGTCGCCGCCCGGCACGCCAAGGGCTACCCCGCCTCCGGCATCTCCGCCTCGCACCGCGCGCTGGAGATCGGTGGCGAGTACCAGTGGCGCCGCGAAGGCGAGCCGCACCTGTTCGACCCGGAGACGGTCTTCCGCCTCCAGCACGCCACCCGCAACCGCCGGTACGACATCTTCAAGAAGTACACGGACCGGGTGAACGAGCAGTCCGAGCGCCTGATGACGCTCCGCGGCCTGTTCGGCTTCAAGTCGGACCGCGAGGCGATCCCGGTCGACGAGGTCGAGTCCGTCTCCGACATCGTCAAGCGGTTCTCCACCGGCGCCATGTCGTACGGCTCGATCTCCCGCGAGGCGCACGAGACCCTCGCCATCGCCATGAACCAGCTGGGCGGCAAGTCCAACACCGGTGAGGGCGGCGAGGACGCCGACCGGCTCCACGACCCGGCGCGCCGCTCGTCCATCAAGCAGGTCGCCTCCGGCCGCTTCGGTGTGACCAGCGAGTACCTGGTCAACGCGGACGACATCCAGATCAAGATGGCGCAGGGCGCCAAGCCCGGCGAGGGCGGCCAGCTGCCCGGCCACAAGGTCTACCCGTGGGTCGCCAAGACCCGGCACTCCACCCCGGGTGTCGGTCTGATCTCCCCGCCGCCGCACCACGACATCTACTCCATCGAGGACCTGGCTCAGCTGATCCACGACCTCAAGAACGCCAACCCCGCGGCCCGCATCCATGTGAAGCTGGTCTCCGAGGTCGGCGTCGGCACCGTCGCCGCGGGTGTCTCCAAGGCGCACGCGGACGTCGTCCTGATCTCCGGCCACGACGGCGGAACGGGCGCCTCCCCGCTCACCTCGCTGAAGCACGCGGGCGGCCCCTGGGAGCTCGGCCTCGCCGAGACCCAGCAGACCCTGCTGCTCAACGGCCTGCGCGACCGCATCGTCGTGCAGACCGACGGCCAGCTGAAGACCGGCCGCGACGTCGTCATCGCCGCGCTGCTGGGCGCCGAGGAGTTCGGTTTCGCGACCGCGCCGCTCGTCGTCTCCGGCTGCGTCATGATGCGCGTCTGCCACCTCGACACCTGCCCGGTCGGCATCGCCACCCAGAACCCCGTCCTGCGCGACCGGTTCTCCGGCAAGGCCGAGTACGTCGTCAACTTCTTCGAGTTCATCGCCCAGGAAGTCCGCGAGATCCTCGCCGAGCTCGGCTTCCGTACGATCGAAGAGGCCGTCGGCCACGCCGAGCTGCTGGACACCGACCGTGCGATCACGCACTGGAAGGCGCAGGGCCTCGACCTGCAGCCCCTGTTCTACGTCCCGGAGCTGCCCGAAGGCGCGGTCCGCCACCAGCAGATCGAGCAGGACCACGGTCTCGCCAAGGCCCTCGACAACGAGCTGATCAAGCTCGCCGCCGACGCCCTGAACGCGGACAGCGCCGAGGACGCCCAGCCGGTCCGGGCCCAGATCGCGATCCGGAACATCAACCGGACCGTCGGCACGATGCTCGGCCACGAGGTGACGAAGAAGTTCGGCGGTGCCGGTCTGCCGCAGGACACCATCGACATCACCTTCACCGGCTCCGCCGGCCAGTCGTTCGGCGCGTTCGTGCCGAGCGGTGTGACGCTGCGCCTGGAGGGCGACGCCAACGACTACGTCGGCAAGGGCCTCTCCGGCGGCCGCGTCATCGTCCGCCCGGACCGCGGCGCCGACCACCTCGCCGAGTACTCCACCATCGCGGGCAACACCATCGCCTACGGCGCGACCGGTGGCGAGCTGTTCCTGCGCGGCCGCACCGGTGAGCGGTTCTGCGTCCGCAACTCCGGCGCGACCGTCGTCTCGGAAGGCGTGGGCGACCACGGCTGCGAGTACATGACCGGTGGCCGCGCCGTCGTCCTCGGCGAGACCGGACGCAACTTCGCCGCCGGTATGTCGGGCGGTGTCGCGTACGTCGTCGACCTGGACCGCGACAACGTCAACGTCGGCAACCTCGGTGCGATCGAGGAACTCTCCGACACCGACAAGCGGTGGCTGCACGACGTCGTGCGCCGCCACCAGGAGGAGACAGGCTCCACCGTCGCCGAGAAGCTGCTTGCCGAGTGGGACACCGCGGTGGCCCGCTTCAGCAAGATCATCCCGTCCACCTACAAGGCAGTGCTCGCCGCCAAGGACGCCGCTGAGCTCGCCGGTCTCTCCGAGCAGGAGACCACCGAGAAGATGATGGAGGCGGCGACCAATGGCTGACCCCAAGGGCTTCCTGACCACCGGGCGCGAGGTCGCCGAGACCCGCCCCGCGGGCGAGCGCGTCAAGGACTGGAACGAGGTCTACGTTCCGGGCTCGCTGCTCCCGATCATCAGCAAGCAGGCCGGCCGCTGCATGGACTGCGGCATCCCGTTCTGCCACAACGGCTGTCCGCTGGGGAACCTCATCCCCGAGTGGAACGACTACGCCTACCGCGAGGACTGGACGGCCGCGTCCGAGCGCCTGCACGCGACGAACAACTTCCCGGAGTTCACGGGCCGCCTGTGCCCCGCTCCGTGCGAGTCGGCGTGCGTCCTCGGCATCAACCAGCCGGCCGTCACCATCAAGAACGTCGAAGTCTCGATCATCGACAAGGCGTGGGACAGCGGCGACGTCACCCCGCAGCCGCCCGAGCGCCTCTCCGGCAAGACCGTCGCGGTCATCGGCTCGGGCCCGGCGGGTCTCGCCGCCGCCCAGCAGCTGACCCGGGCCGGTCACACGGTCGCTGTCTATGAGCGCGCGGACCGCATCGGCGGCCTTCTCCGGTACGGCATCCCCGAGTTCAAGATGGAGAAGTCGCACATCAACCGCCGCATCGAGCAGATGCGCGCGGAAGGCACCAAGTTCCGTACGGAGGTGGAGATCGGCAAGGACATCGACGCCGCCAAGCTCCGCCGCCGGTACGACGCGGTCGTCATCGCCGCCGGTGCCACCGTCTCCCGCGACCTGCCCGTCCCGGGCCGCGAGCTGAACGGCGTGCACTTCGCGATGGAGTACCTGCCGCTCGCGAACAAGGTGCAGGAGGGCGACCTGACGGTCTCCCCGATCTCCGCCGAGGGCAAGCACGTCGTCGTCATCGGCGGCGGCGACACCGGGGCCGACTGCGTCGGCACCGCCCACCGGCAGGGTGCGGCCTCCGTCACCCAGCTGGAGATCATGCCGAAGCCGGGCGAGGAGCGGAACGCCAACCAGCCCTGGCCGACCTTCCCGATGCTGTACAAGGTCACCTCGGCGCACGAGGAGGGCGGCGAGCGGGTCTACTCCGTCTCCACCACCCACTTCGAGGGCGACGAGGACGGCAACGTCCAGGCGCTGCACCTCGTCGAGGTGGAGTTCAAGGACGGCAAGCTGGAGCAGAAGCCCGGCACCGAGCGGCGGATCCCGGCGCAGCTGGTCACGCTCGCCATGGGCTTCACCGGCATCGACCAGGCCAACGGCCTCGTCCAGCAGTTCGGTGTGGAGCTCGACGGTCGCGGCAATGTCGCGCGTGACGCGGACTACGCCACCAACGTCGACGGTGTCTTCGTCGCCGGTGACGCGGGCCGCGGCCAGTCCCTCATCGTGTGGGCCATCGCCGAGGGCCGCTCCGCGGCGCGCGGTGTGGACCGCTTCCTGACCGGGGCCAGCGCACTGCCGGCCCCGATCCGCCCGACGGACCGTTCCCTGACGGTCTGAGCACCACCAGCACCACCAACAGACGTCCCGTACAACGGCGTACGGAACTGAACGCGGCGCCTGCCCGTCCCCGACCGGACGATTCGGCAGGCGCCGTGGCGCGTCCGGGGACGCCCCGTACCGGCTGTCCGGGCGGGGCGGATCCCGGTGGTGATCACCGCGTTGCCGGACGGCTCACGCCACTGCGCCACCGGTCAGCTGCGACGTCTTGAGGACCACCAGGGCGACCAGCACCACGAACAGCACCCCGCATGCGGCGATCTGCACGGCGGTACGGCGCTTCGCCGGCGCGTAGGCGAGCACGGCCATGACGAGGCCACCCGTCAGGAGCCCGCCCAGGTGTCCCTGCCACGAGGTGAACCCGGCGGAGATCAGCATCCAGATCAGGAATCCGGCCAGGAACCGGTTGACCGCCTGCATGTCCCGGCCCAGCCGCCGGTTGATGACGTAGAACGCCGCCGCCAGACCGAAGATCGCCCCCGAGGCGCCCACCGTGACGGTGTCTGGCGCGACCAGATACACCAGCACCGAACCGCCCAGCGCGGACAGCAGATACAGCGCGAGATAACGCCCCCGGCCCAGCTGTCCTTCGACGACCCGGCCCAGATTCCAGAGCCCGTACATGTTGAAGAGGATGTGCAGCACCCCGAACGGCAGGGAACCGAACGACGACTCGTCCGGCGGAAGATGAAGGAAGGCCCCGGTCAGCAGCCGGTACCACTCGCCGTCCACCACACCGACCGCGTCGAACCCGGGTATGTTCCCGCTCTCGTACACGTACTGACTGCCGTCGGAACCGTTCAGACCCGCGCCGAGCATCCCGAACCGGTCGACGATCTCCGGACGGATCAGCTCGCCCAGATACGCCAGTATGTTCAGGCCCATCAGTACGTACGTCACGACGGGCACCCCCGTCCTCGGCACCGCGCCGCCGAAGACCGTGCGCGCCTGCCGGATCGAGCGCTGTCCCTCCTTCACGCACTCCACGCAGTGGTGCCCGACAGCTGCCTCACGCATGCAGTCGGGGCAGATGTAGCGGTCGCAGCGGGTGCAGCGCACATATGTCTCGTACGACGGATGGCGATAGCACGTGGTGACGGCGGCCTCCATGGCCGGCTCCTTCACTGGTGGGCGGTCACGAGGGCCGGTGGGGGCGGCAGATCAAGATAGCGAACGCCGCCCGCCCGGGGCATACTCGGGTGGCCTACGCTCGGGGTTCCGAGACGTTGAGGAACGGAGAATCCGCCTCTCCTGGCGAGGGAACCGCCGGCCCCAGCCAGTGGGGGAAGCACTTCCCTGGTTTGTGGTAGTTTCCGGGTATCCCGCAAGGGATCGGTTCGGGCTGGACCGCAACCCTCGGGTTGGAAGCCCCCCTCCCTACAGGTGGGGGAGCGGAGTCACGAAGGAGTACTACAAGCATCGACAGTGGCTCGACCGCGCCCGCGCTCGTCGTCTTCCAGACCGACGGCGGCCCGATCAACAAAATGGCGGCCGAGCGCTATCTGTGCAAGGCGGCGAAGCTGCCGATGTTCTGGCAGTTCATCGGCTTCGGCAACCAGCGCAGTTCGCAGTTCAATTTCCTGTACAAGCTCGACGAACTGGCCGTACCCGCCCAGCGTCCCGTCGACAACGCAGGCTTCTTCCACGCCGGACTCGACCCGCGGCAGGTCCCGGACGCCGAGCTGTACGACCGGCTCGTCGCCGAGTTCCCGCTCTGGCTGGCCGCGGCTCGAGCACAGAGGATCGTCAAGTGACACTACGCGTGCTGAGGGCGGCCGACCGCACGGCCGTGCCCTGGAAGAACGGCGGGGGAGTCACCCGGGAGATCGCCGCGTCCCCCGAGGGCGCGCCGCTGGACGACTTCGACTGGCGGGTCAGTCTCGCCGATGTGTCCGCGGACGGACCGTTCTCCTCGTTCCCTGGCGTCGACCGCACGCTGACGGTGGTCGAGGGCGCCGGGATGGATCTGATGGTGGGCGGAGAACACCACATCGTCGACGAGCCGTACTGGCCGTACGACTTCCCCGGGGACCTGGAGACGGGCGGCCGGCTGTTCGGCGGTCCCGTCGTGAACCTCAATGTGATGTACCGCAGAGAACGTACGACGGCGGAGGTCGCGGTCGTACGCGGCACCCTCCGGCTGCTGGCGCCGCAGGGCGGTACGGTCCTGGCCGTCGCGCTGGAGGACGGTGCGGTGCTCGACAGCCAGGACATCGAACTCGACTGCTATGACGCGGTGGTGGCGGACGGCGCATCGTCCGGGGTGCTCCGGACCCAGGGCTGGGCGCTCCTGGTCACACTGTCCGCCAGGTAGCTGCGGTCACGCGCCGGAAAGCCAGTAGGTGTGCGCCTGCGACATCCTCGGCGGTCCGAATGTCATGGGCAGCCCCAGTTTCTCGGCGACCGGCAGCATCACGGTGCCGAACTTCTCCACAGCCTCCGGGGACTCCCACAGGTCGAAAAGCTCCACGCCCGAATCGGTCAATGTGCAGACCTGCGACAGGCAGCCGGCGAAGGTGTCTCCGGGCAGTGCCTGAAGCTCCCTGTTGAGAGCGTCGTACTGGTCGGCCGTGACGCCCGGCAGAGTGGCATGCACGAAGATCGCCATCGTCAATCACCTCGGGTTCGCGGGATCAGTCCCTCCCCGCCGCCACGCTGACGGCCAGTGCCTCGTCCAGCAGAACACGATCGACGCAGGACGGCATCCGATCGGGTGGCCGCCCAAAAAACCGGACAGAAGATGTCGGGTTTCAAGGGTTCGATGGAGTCATGACATCGATTTCCTGGGCAGCGTTCCAGTCGGCGGAGCCGGACTTCGCCGAGACCGTTCAGGCCCGCTTCGGGCTGTACAAGCACCACGTCCTGGCTACCCTTCGCAAGGACGGCTCGCCGCGTGTGACCGGACTGGAAGTGGACTTCCGCTTCGGTGAGCTGTGGCTCGGCATGATGCCGAACTCGCGCAAGGCGCTGGACCTGCGGCGCGATCCACGGTTCGCCGTGCAGGCCAACCCCGGACCGGACGACACGATGGCCGACGCCGACGTCCGGGTCTCCGGCCGCGCGGTGGAGGAGACCGACCCCGACGTCCTGGCCCGCTTCATCGCGGAGGCGAAGCCACCGGAGCCCTTCCACCTGTTCCGCACGGAACTGACGGAGGTGGTCCGCACGGGGCTGCAGGACGAGGAACTGATCGTCCAGACATGGCGCCCGGGCACCCCCCTGCGCACGCTCCACCGCGGAAACGACGACAGCCCCCCGCACGAAGCGGCCTGAAACGACCGGGCCGGGCGGGGCCGCCGGCCCGGCCACGTCGAGTCCGCCGAGCGGGGAAATCGAGCCTGTCGAGATGGTCCCTCCATGCCCTTCGGGCCATGGGGGGATCAAGGACGGAGCACCCACCGAGTGCCCGCGGTCACGACCCGCCCCCGACAGTCCCCCCGGACCCCCCAGGCATCCCGCAGCGGCCCAGCCTTCCGCATCCACACCGACAGATCCAGCTCCTCCGTATACCCCACCGCCCCATGCAACTGCAGCGCCGCCCGCGCCACCGCGTACGCCGCTTCGCCCGCCGCGACCTTCGCCGCCGCGACATCCGCTCCCGCGCGCGGCGCCCCCTCGGCGAGCGCCGCCGCAGCCCCGTACAGCAGCGGACGGGCGAACTCCAGGCCGATCAGCGTGTCCGCCAGCCGATGCTTGACCGCCTGGAACGACCCGATCGCCACCCCGAACTGGGTGCGCTGCTTCACATACGCGACCGTGGCCCGCAGCAGCGCCTCGCCCGTCCCGAGCGCCTGCGCCGCCGTTGCGAACGCCGCCCAGTCCGCCGCCGCACCGGCCGCCTCCACCACCCGCGGCCCCGAGGCGAGCAGCTGCCCGCCCGGATCGACCCGGAACAGCCGCCGCGCCGGGTCGGACGACGCGCGGAGCGGGCCGTATCCGGACGCGAGCCGCAGCTCGTCCCCCGACACCGCGAACACCGCGTCCACCGCGTCCGCGTCCAGCGCGAACGCCCCGTCGTCCAGCAGGAGCGTCGCCGACACCGCCCCCGACGCCATCCGGGGCAGCCACTCCTTCGCCACCGGGCCCCCCACCCCGCTCAGCAGCACCGCCGCCGCCACCGTCTCCACCACCGGCCCCGGCACCGCGTGCCGCCCCAGCCCAAGGAAGGCCACCGCGAGTTCCACCGGAAGCGGACCGACACCCTCGTACGCCTGCGGTACGGCGAGCGCGAACACACCCGCCTCCGCGAGCCGCGCCCACAGTGCCTGCCCCGGGCGGTGGTCCCCGGCGCCCCATGCCCGTACGGCCGCGGGCGTGTCCGCGGCCGACAGCATCGCGTCCAGCGAGCGGGCGAACTCCCGCTGCTCGTCGTCGAGGAGGAATCGCATCAGCGCCGTCCCTTCGGCAGGCCGAGCAGCCGCTCGGCGATGATGTCCCGCTGGATCTCGTTCGTGCCGGCGTAGATCGGGCCCGCGAGGGAGAAGACGTATCCCTGCGCCCACTCGCCCTCCGCGAGTTCGCCGTCCGGGCCGAGCAGATCGAGCGCCGTCTCGTGCAGCGCGATGTCGTACTCCGACCAGAACACCTTGTTCAGACTCGACTCGGCGCCGATGCCCCCCGCTCCCGGCTCCGTCCGAGCGGGGTGACCCCTTTCGCCCGCCGCGAAGCGCGACGCACTGGCGTACGTGAACAGCTGGTACGCACGCGCCCCGATCACCGCGTCCGCGACCCGGTCCCGCATCGCCGTGTCCGACGGGTCCCCGTGCGTACGCCACAGCTCGGCCAGCCGGTCCGCGGCGGCCAGGAAGCGGCCGGGCGAGCGCAGGGTCAGCCCGCGCTCGTTGCCCGTGGCCGACATGGCGATACGCCAGCCCTGGCCCGGCTCGCCGATGACGTCCTCGTCCGGTACGAACACCTCGTCCAGGAAGAGTTCGGCGAAGGCCGGTTTGCCATCGAGCCGTCCGATCGGCCGGACCGAGACCCCCGGTGCCGACAGGTCGAACATCAGATAGGTCAGCCCGTGGTGCGGCCTAGCTGCCCCGGGGTCCGTACGGAAGATCCCGAACGCCCGGTCAGCGAACGCGGCCCGGGACGACCAGGTCTTCTGGCCGGACAGCAGCCAGCCGCCGTCCGTGCGCACCGCGCGCGACCGAAGCGACGCCAGGTCCGAGCCCGACTCCGGCTCGGACCAGGCCTGTGCCCAGACCACCTCGCCGCCGGCCATCGGAGGCAGGACCCGGGCGCGCTGCTCGTCCGTCGCGTGGTCGAAGAGTGTCGGGGCGAGCAGGTTGATGCCGTTCTGCGAGACCCGGCCGGGGCCGTCCGCCGCGTAGTACTCCTCCTCGAAGATCAGCCACTTGACGATGTCGACACCCCGGCCGCCGTACACGGACGGCCAGGAGACGACCGACCAGCGGTCCGCGTACAGCCGCGCCTCCCACTCCCGGTGCGCGGCAAAACCTTCCGCTGTCTCCAGGGAGGGCAGCGGTTCGGCAGGCACATGGGCCCGGAGCCACTGCCGGGCCTCGGCCCGGAACGCGTCCTGATCGGGGGTGAAGGTCAGATCCATCGGACGCCCGCCCTGTCTGTCGTCATCGGCAGCTTCCCTAACAAGTGTTTGGTAGGTTAACGTGCGGGCACGAGGCCGTCGAGGAGCCGGGCACCCGAGGAGGCACGGGCGTGAGCGCACCGCAGTACATACCGGGACACCAGCTGCTGACCGGCCGCACCGCCGTCATCACCGCGGCCGCCGGCGCCGGGATCGGCGGCGCCACCGCCCGGAAATTCCTGGAGGAAGGTGCCCGCATCGTCATCGGCGACGCCCACGCCCGCCGGCTGAGGGAGACCGAGCAGGCGCTCGCCGAGGAGTTCGGCGCCGCAAACGTCACCTCACTGCCCTGCGACGTCACCGACGAGACCCAGGTCCAGGCCCTCTTCGCCCACGCCGAACGGGCCTACGGCGGCCTCGACATCGTCGTCAACAACGCCGGACTCGGCGGTACCGCCGAGCTCACCGAGATGACCGACGCACAGTGGTCCACGGTCCTCGACGTCACCCTGAACGGCACCTTCCGCTGCACCCGCGCCGCCCTGCGCTCCCTCAGGTCCGCGGGCCGCGGCGGCGTCGTCGTCAACAACGCCTCCGTCGTCGGCTGGCGCGCCCAGACCGGCCAGGCCCACTACGCGGCCGCGAAGGCGGGCGTCATGGCGCTCACCCGGTGCGCCGCCGTCGAGGCCGCGGCGTACGGCGTGCGGGTCAACGCCGTCGCCCCCAGCCTCGCCATGCACCCGCACCTGGTGAAGGTCACTTCCGCCGGACTCCTCGACGAACTGACCCGCAAGGAGGCCTTCGGCCGGTACGCCGAACCCTGGGAGATCGCCAACGTCATCGTCTTCCTGGCCAGCGGCTACTCCTCGTACATGACGGGCGAAGTCGTCCCCGTCAGCAGCCAACATGCCTGACCGCGCACCCGCAGGGGCGTCCGCAGGGGCATCGCACAGGCGGAGAATGGTCGGGTGCCTACCAAGAAGAAGCCCCAGGTGACCCCCTCGCCCGAGCGCCGCCGCGAACTGCTCGACACCGCCGCCGAGGTCTTCGCCGCGCAGGGATACAACGCCACCACCGTCCGCAAGATCGCGGACGAGGCAGGGATGCTCGCGGGCAGCCTCTATTACCACTTCGATTCCAAGGAATCGATGATCGACGAGATCCTCTCCACCTTCCTCACCGAACTCTGGGAGGGGTACGACGCGGTGCTCGCCGCCGATCTCGGCCCCCGCGAGACGATCGAGGCCCTCGTCACCGAGTCCTTCCGGGAGATCGACCGGCACCGCGCCGCCGTCGCCATCTACCAGAAGGAGTCCAAGCACCTCGCCACCCAGCCGCGCTTCGCCTACCTCGTCGACTCCCAGCAGAAGTTCGAGAAGGCCTGGCTCGGCACGCTGGAACGCGGCGTCGCCGCCGAGGTCTTCCGCCCCGACCTCGACATCCGGCTCACGTACCGGTTCGTCCGCGACACCGTCTGGGTCGCGGCCTCCTGGTACCGGCCCGGCGGACAGCACAGCCCCGAGGAGATCGCCCGCCAGTACCTCTCCATGGTCCTCGACGGCATCGCCCTCGACACCTGACCCCACCCGAGCTCACCGAGGAGCAGCAGCCATGGCCGAGGCCTACATCGTCGAAGCGGTACGCACCCCCGTCGGCCGGCGCAAGGGAGGCCTCGGGGCCGTCCACCCCGCCGACCTCGGCGCCCATGTCCTGCGGGCCCTCGTCCAGCGCACCGGCATCGACCCGGCGGCCGTCGAGGACGTCGTCTTCGGCTGCCTCGACACCGTCGGACCGCAGGCCGGCGACATCGCCCGGACCTGCTGGCTGGCGGCCGGACTGCCCGAAGAGGTCCCCGGCGTCACCATCGACCGCCAGTGCGGCTCCTCGCAGCAGGCCGTCCACTTCGCCGCCCAGGGCGTCCTCTCCGGGACTCAGGACCTGGTCGTCGCGGGCGGCACCCAGAACATGACGCAGATCCCGATCGCCTTCGCCTCCCGTCGGGCCGCCGAACCCCTCGGCCTCACCGAAGGCCCGTACGCGGGCAGCGAGGGCTGGCGCGCGCGGTACGGGGACCAGCCGGTCAACCAGTTCCGCGGTGCCCAGCTGATCGCCGAGAAGTGGGGCATCAGCCGTGGCGACATGGAGGAGTTCGCGCTCCGCTCCCACCGGCGGGCGATCCGCGCCGTCGACGAGGGCCGCTTCGCCCGCGAAACCGTCGCGTACGGGGACGTCACCGTCGACGAGGGGCCGCGCCGCGACACCACCCTGGAGAAGATGGCCGCACTGCCGCCGGTCCTGGACGGCGGCACGATCACCGCCGCCTGCTCCTCCCAGGTCTCCGACGGTGCCGCCGTGATGCTCATCGCCTCCGAACGCGCCGTCGCCGAACACGGCCTCACCCCGCGTGCCCGCATCCACCACCTCTCGGTACGCGGTGAGGACCCGATCCGGATGCTGTCGGCGCCCATCCCGGCCACCGCGTACGCGCTGAAGAAAGCCGGCATGACCATCGACGACATCGACCTGGTCGAGATCAATGAGGCGTTCGCACCGGTGGTGCTGGCCTGGCTGAAGGAGACCGGCGCCGACCCGGACAGGGTCAACGTCAACGGCGGGGCGATCGCGCTCGGCCACCCGCTCGGCGCCACCGGCACCCGTCTGATGACGACGCTCCTGCACGAACTGGAGCGCACGGGCGGCCGCTACGGCCTGCAGACCATGTGCGAGGGCGGCGGACAGGCGAACGTGACGATCATCGAAAGGCTCTGAGCCAGGCGCGCCAAGGTTCCCGCACGACCGCGCCGTGCGGTCGTGCGGTGGATCACACCGCGGGTCTGCAGAACGTGCTACGGTTGCCGAGTTGCAGTTTTGGTACCCATGAACTTTATGTGCGCCTGACGGGAATGCTTCCTCAGGCGCATTATTGTTTTCCGGCTTTCTCCGGATGGGGCTCAATGCGGCGACTTGGAATTCGTAAAGTGCGGATTTCCGGCACTGCACCTCTTTAGGAGAATGACATGGCTACTGGAACCGTGAAGTGGTTCAACTCGGAAAAGGGCTTCGGCTTCATCGAGCAGGACGGCGGCGGCGCCGACGTCTTCGCCCACTACTCCAACATTGCCACCTCGGGCTTCCGTGAGCTCCAGGAGGGCCAGAAGGTCTCCTTCGACGTCACGCAGGGCCAGAAGGGCCCGCAGGCGGAGAACATCGTCCCGGCCTAATTGCCGCGACGCGTACCTCGCAGCCGGGGCCCGCACCGTGAAGGTGCGGGTCCCGGCTTGTGCTGTCCCGGGGGTGCGCGGAAAGTCCCGGGCAGCCTCCCGTAGTTCCCAGGAATCCCCAGGAGGGCAATTCCGTATGACCCGCTCCGAACGCCAGGACCGACCCGCCCGCACTCGCCCGTCGAGGGGGCGCGGCACGGCCCCGGCACAGGCAACCGCCAAGGGTTCCGGCAAGGGATCCGGCAAGGCGTCGCCCCGTCGCAGGGCCACGCCGCCGCAGGGCGAATTCGCCCTGCCCGAATCCATGACCCCCGCACTGCCCGCCGTCGAGGCGTTCGCCGAGCTGGACATGCCCGCCGCCCTGTTGAAGACCCTTGCCGCACAGGGCGTCACCGACCCGTTCCCGATCCAGGGCGCCACCCTGCCGAACTCGCTCGCCGGCCGGGACATCCTCGGCCGCGGCCGCACCGGCTCCGGCAAGACCCTGGCCTTCGGCCTCGCGCTCCTCGCCCGCACCGCCGGCCGTCGCTCCGAGCCGCGCGCCCCGCTGGCGCTCGTTCTTGTCCCGACCCGCGAGCTCGCGCAGCAGGTCACCGACGCGCTGACGCCGTACGCGACGTCCGTGAACCTGCGCCTCGCCACCGTCGTCGGCGGCATGTCGATCACCAAGCAGTCCGGCACGCTGCGACGCGGTGCCGAGGTGCTCGTCGCCACGCCCGGCCGGCTGAAGGACCTCATCGAGCGTGGTGACTGCCGGCTCGACCAGGTCTCCATCACCGTCCTCGACGAGGCCGACCAGATGGCCGACATGGGCTTCATGCCGCAGGTCGTCGCGCTGCTCAAGCAGGTCGAGCCGGACGGTCAGCGGATGCTGTTCTCAGCGACCCTGGACAAGAACATCGACCGGCTGGTCAAGATGTTCCTGACCGACCCGGTCGTGCACTCGGTCGACCCGTCTGCGGGCGCCGTCACCACCATGGAGCACCACGTGCTGCATGTGGCCGACGAGACCGACAAGAAGGCCGTCGCCACCAGGATCGCCGCCCGCGAGGGCCGGGTGATCATGTTCGTGGACACCAAGCGGGCCGCCGACCGTTTCGCCAAGCGGCTGCTGGCCAGCGGTGTACGGGCTGCCGCTCTGCACGGCGGACGGTCCCAGCCGCAGCGCAACCGGACGCTCGACCAGTTCAAGAACGGTCAGGTCACCGCGCTCGTGGCGACCAACGTCGCGGCCCGTGGCATCCACGTCGACGACCTCGACCTGGTGGTGAACGTGGACCCGCCGACGGACCACAAGGACTACCTCCACCGCGGTGGGCGCACGGCGCGCGCCGGGGAGTCCGGCAGCGTCGTCACGCTGGTGCTGCCGGAGGAGAAGCGCGAGATGACCCGGCTGATGGCCGACGCGGGCATTGCTCCGCGGACCACGCGGATCAAGTCCAGCGACGAGGAACTCACGCGGATCACCGGGGCCCGTGAGCCGTCCGGCATCGCGGTCGTGGTCGAGGTTCCCCAGCCGACGCAGCCGACGCAGCCGAAGGCGCGTACGCGGTCGGGCGGTGCGGGTGCCGGTGCCGGCGGTGCGTTCCGCGCGGGCAGCCGGGGCCGTGGCCGTCGCGGCGGAGCCGGTGCCGGTGCCGGGTCTGCGCAGGGCGGTGGCGAGATGCGCTCGAGCGGTGCGGCGCGGGCCGGCGGCGCGAGCCGTGGCAACGGTTCGGGCGCAGCAGGTTCGGGGCGTGCGGGTGGCTCCGGGCGAAGCAATGGCAGCGCGGCCGCGCGAGGCCGCAGGGCGGCGTAGCAGCGTACGCGGTGCGGTGACCGGCCGACCGGGTCACCGCACCGGGACTCTGCCCCGCATCCCGGTCTCAATCGCCGGACAGGCTTGATGTATCCGCCTGTCCGGCGATCGAGGTCAATGCCTCCAACGTCCGCTGTGCCTCCTTCATCAACCGGTCCACCAGCTCCGCACAGCTCGGCAGGTCCTCGATGACGCCCGCCACCTGGCCCGACGCCATCACCCCCAGATCGGTCCGGCCGTCGACCATGGAGGCCTTCAGCAGCATCGGGGTGTTGGCCGCCAGCAGCACCTGGCTCCAGGACAGATCCTTGCCGTGCCTCATCGCGAGGCCGTCGCGCACCATCCGGGACCAGCTGAGCCCCGAGATCCGCCTGAAGCCCGCCGCCCGGCGCACCGCCTGGACCAGGGTCCTGGTGCGGCCCGCGTGCTCCAGCGCGGCGACCATCTCCGTACGCAGCATCCGGTGCGGCAGCCCGTCCACCGCCGTGGTGACCGTGACGTCCCTGAGACCCGCCGCCAGATAGCGGGCCTTCACCGCGTCCGGGACCGTCGAGTCCGACGTCAGCAGGAACCGCGTGCCCATCGCGATGCCCGCAGCCCCGTACGCCAGCGCCGCGACCAGCCCGCGGCCGTCGTGGAAGCCGCCCGCCGCGATCACCGGGATGTCCACCGCATCCACCACCTGAGGCAGCAGCACCGTCGTCGCCACCTCGCCCGTGTGCCCGCCGCCCTCGCCGCCCTGGACGATCACCGCGTCCGCTCCCCACGCCGCGACCTTCTCGGCATGACGCCGGGCGCCGACCGACGGAACGACGACCACCCCCGCGTCCTTCAGTTCGGCGATCAGCTCCTTCGACGGGGCCAGCGCGAACGACGCGACCTTCACGCCCTCGTCGACGATGATCCGTATGCGCTCGCGCGCATCACCGGCGTCGGCGCGCAGATTGACCCCGAACGGTGCCTGTGTACGGGACCTGACCTCCCGTACTGCCGCGCGCAGCTGCTCCACGGTCATCGTCGCGGAAGCCAGAATGCCCAGCGCACCCGCCTCGGCGGTGGCGGAGACCAGCCGGGGCCCGGCGACCCAGCCCATGCCGGTCTGCACGATCGGGTAGCGGACGCCGACAAGCTCGGTGAGGGGCGTGCGCATCGGATCCATCAGGCCCCGACCTCGCGGTTGCGGGCGCCCTCCGGGTCGATCACCTCGCGGATCAGCAGGAGCTCCTCGGGGGTCGGCTCGCGGGTGTACGGGACGTCGTCCGCGATCGTCAGCGCGAAGCCGGTGGCCTCGCGGACCTGGTCGGCGGTGACGCCCGGGTGCAGCGAGGCGAGGCGCATCGAGCGGTCCGCGGTCGCGAAGTCGAGGACGCCGAGGTCGGTGACGACACGCGGGATGCGGTGGTAGCGGGTCGCCGACGGGCCGGCGGCCGCCGCACTGTCGTAACCGACCCCGCTGATCATGTCGACGCGCTCGACGAACACCCGGGGCGAATGCTTGGGGATCCAGTAACTGACCGGATTGTTGAGGGTGTTGACGGGGGCGCCGCGCACGCCGAGCAGCTGGCGTGCGGGCTGTTCCCAGTCGCCGATGCAGGAGATGTTCTGGTTGCCGAACCGGTCGATCTGGCCGGCGCCCATCATCACGTGGCGCCTGCCGCCGGTGACCATGGCCAGGTGCCGGCGGTACGGCAGCCAGCCCTCGGGCGTGCCGTCGAGACCGACGATCATCGCCTCGCCGTCGGTCAGCAGCAGATCGGGCGAGAAGGTGCGCTTGGCGAGGCGGGCGCCGACCGACGGGATCAGGCCCATCGGGCTGGCCAGCACCTCGCCGTTGTCACGCCAGGCGTCGGCGCAGGCGATCACGCAGTACTCGGCGCGCGTGGCGGTCCGGATCCCGGGGGGCGTGGTCTCAGGGGTCGTCACTTCTGCTCCTCGTGCCAGGTCCGGACGGCCGACCGATAGCTCTTCTCGCTGCCGTCCGCGGGCAGGAACCGGGCGGTGAACGCCGCCCAGGCGGCCGGGTCGGCGGCCGCGGTGGCGTACGCCTTCTGGAACGCCTCGTCGCGCGGGTAGTCGGGGGCGCAGGAGGTGAAGTGCGCGCCGTTCGGGGCCTCGACGACGCCGGTGACCGCGTGCCGCCTGACGAGCAGGGTCTGCGGGGCGGCCCGCGCGGTGAGTTCGGCGGTCTCGACGAGCCGTTCGCAGGAGACGTACGCGGTGTCGGCGGCCTCGCAGAACAGGTCGTCGAAGTACGGGTCGGGCCCGAGGTACTGGCCGTTGCCGAACCGGTCGGCGCGGTTCAGGTGGACCAGCGCCGCGTCCATGCGCAGGGCAGGCATCGCGACGAACTCCTCGCCGTCCTCGTACGGCGAACGCACCGTACGCAGGCCGGGGTTGACCCGCATGACGTCCGATCCGATACCTGCCCGGACGGGCAGGAACGGCAGCCGGTTCGCGGCGGCGTGCAGCCCCCACATGAACATCGCCTCGTCGACCTCCGTCAGCTCGAGGTCGCCGCGCTGGCGGGCCGCTCTGAAGTGCGGTTCGAGCGGGATCGAGTCGAGAGTGGCGAAGGCCGCGACCAGTCTGCGGATCCGGCCGGCGGCGGCGAGCAGGCCGACGTCGGGGCCGCCGTACGAGACCACGGTGAGATCGGTGATCCGGGACCGGAGCAGCGCCCGCACCAGCGCCATCGGCTTGCGGCGCGAGCCCCAGCCGCCGATGCCGATCGTCATGCCGCTGCTGAGCCGGGAGACGACCTCGTCGGCCGCCATGGTCTTGTCGGTCACCGTCATGCCTCCTTGCCGAAGGTGTTACGGACGCGGTCGGCGGCTCCGCTGAGGTTGGCCTCGAAGGTGAAGCCCTGTTCGAAGCGGTAGCTGCGGCGGACGTCCACCGGGTCGATGCCGTTGATGGCGGCCTTGGCGAGCCGGATCAGATACCCGTCCTTACGGGCGATCTCGCCCGCCAGTTCCAGTGCCGCGTCCTGGAGTCCGGCGCGCGGCACGACCTTCCAGACCGAACCGTGGGCGTGCAGTTCGGCGGCCGTGGCGGTGCGCGAGGTGTAGTACAGCGCGCGCATCAGATGCTGCGGGACGAGCCGGGCGAGATGCGTCGCGGCGCCGAGCGCGCCCCGGTCCAGCTCGGGCAGGCCGAATGTCGCGTCGTCGCTCGCCACGATCGCGTCGGCGTTGCCGGCCAGGCCGATACCGCCGCCGAGACAGAAGCCCTGCACCGCGGCGACGACCGGCACCTCGCACTCGTACACCGCGGCGAACGCCTCGAAGCAGCCGCGGTTGGCGCCGATCAGGGCGTCGTGCCCGGAGTCGCGCTGCATCTCCTTGATGTCGACGCCCGCGTTGAACCCGCGCCCGGCGGCGGCCAGGACGACGCAGCGGACCTCGGGGTCGCGGCCCGCCGCACGGAGCGCGTCCGCGAGGTCGTACCAGCTCCGCACGGGCAGGGCGTTGACCGGCGGGTGGTCGACGGTGACGACGGATACGCCCTTGACGGGGCTTGCGGTGGAGACACCCATGAGCGGATCAGCTACCTTTCCACCAAACATTTGTTAGGTGTGGAAGGTAGCAGCCTGCCCCCGCATCGCCAACAAGGAGATGTGAGATGACCGCAAGCAACGACGGACATGGCACGGGGCTCTGCGCGGGCCGTGTGGTGATCGTGACGGGGGCCGGGCGGGGGCTCGGCCGGGCCCATGCCCTCGCGTTCGCCGCCGAGGGGGCGAAGGTCGTGGTCAACGACCTGGGCGTCGGACTCGACGGGGCCGGCGGGGCGTCCCGCGGACCGGCCCGGCAGGTGGTCGACGAGATCGAGGCGGCGGGCGGCGCGGCAGTGGCCCACGGCGGTGACATCGCGACCGAGGCGGGCGCGGCCTCGCTGATCGGGGCCGCGCTGGACACCTACGGGAGGCTGGACACACTGGTCAACAACGCGGGTTTCCTGCGCGACCGGAGGCTCGTCAACCTGGACGAGGACGACTGGGACGCGGTGATGCGCGTCCACCTCAAGGGTCACTTCCTCACGCTGAAACACGCGGCGGCGCACTGGCGGGCCGAGACCAAGGCGGGCCGCACCTCCGTCGCCCGGGTCATCAACACCACCTCGGGTGCGGGCTTGCTCGGCAGCGTCGGCCAGGGCAACTACTCCGCCGCGAAAGCCGGCATCGTCGGCCTGACACTGGTCGCCGCGGCGGAGATGGGCCGGTACGGAGTCCAGGTCAACGCGATCGCCCCGGCGGCCCGCACCCGGATGACCGAGCAGACGTTCGCGGAGACGATGGCGGCGCCGGGGGAGGGGACGGGGGCGTTCGACGCGATGGCGCCCGAGAACGTGTCACCACTGGTGGTGTGGCTGGGCTCGGCCGCGAGCGACGGGGTGACCGGGCGGGTCTTCGAGGCGGAGGCGGGCCGGATCACGGTGATGGAGGGCTGGCGCCCGGGCCCTTCCGTGGACCGGGGCGCACGGTGGGCGCCCGTGGAGGCGGGGGAGGCCGCACGGAAGCTGCTGGCGGAGGCGGGGGAGGGGCGGCCGGTGTACGGGGTGCGGTGACGGGCGGAAAGGTGCCCGGCAACGGCGGGAGAACCAGCCCCTCCGGCGACCCGAGGAGCGGGGGTTACGGGGCAGCTCCCCTGGTGCCGGGAAGCGGCGGGCAGAGGACACCGCTCGACGCGGGCGCACCAACCCCACCGCCCACGCTCACGTGTTGCAGTCCAGCACCGTACGGCACAACCCGCACCGCGCCCGTACCCGGCCCCGCACCGGGACCCGGATGCGCTGGTGGCACGTCGGGCATGCGAAGGAGACCCGCAGTCCGTCCGGACCGCCCTCGAAGGTGTACGGAACACCGGGGGCCGCGGGGACGCCCGGATGGTCCTGGGCGTGCCGCCGGTCCTTCGCATAACGGTGGCGGCCCGCCCAGCCTGCCGCCAGGAGCGGCGGCTGCCGGGTGTCCCGCAGCGCCCGGTCCCGCCCTGCCGCGAACGCCTCGTAGGCCTGCGGGCTGGTGAACCACGGTGCGGGATCCTCGTCGAAGGCGAATGCCCGCTTGGCCAGGACGTATCCGAACTCCTCCGGGGTGAGGTAGCCGAGTTTCTGGCTGGACGTGGCGTCCTCCCGGAACGCGTCGAGCAGCAGCCAGCCCGCGCCCAGATACGTCGCCGCGGTGTCGGTGAGGATCTCGTTGTCGCGGGTACCGGGGAACTCCAGGCCGAGCCGGTGCAGCAGCACATGCATGACCTCGTGCGAGAGCGCGGCGCCGATGTCCCTGCGGTGGGTGCGGAAGCGGTCGTTGAGCTCGATGAAGTACTCGGGGCCCGCCGCCAGTTCGACACTCCCCGCATGCTCCATCGCCCGGAACGCGACGATCATGCGGGCGTCCGGCAGATGCAGGTGCTGGACCATCGCCCGCGCCACCCGCTGGGCGCCGAGATACAGATCGTCCTGGTCGGAGAAGGCGGCGTCGGCGGGCACGAGGCTCGGGGCGTAACTGCGGACACCGTCGTACGACAGCCTCCGGTACAGCGCGGTGATCGCGGACCGGACGGTGTCGAGATGAGGGAAGCCGTGCACCACCGGACTGTCGTTCGGCACGTCCGCACCCCCATCTGTGACGCTCAACCGGCCTCCACTGTAAGCGGATGCGGGCCGATCGGCGGCGAGGACGGGCGCGAGGACCGCCCGTGACGTTGGCCGAAAAGTGGACCTTGTGGGGTCTGTGATCGCTTCCCGATAATCCGGCTCATGCCCTTGTCGGGCACATGCCGATCCACCCCCCACGTACCCCCCACGCACCCCCCACGAAAGAAGGCACTTCGTTGAAGCAGCTTCTGCGCACCCTGAAAAGATGCTCCGTCATAGCCGCGGTGGTCCTCGCCGCCGTCAGCCTGCAGCCCGCCGGAGCGTCCGCCGCCCCGACGCCCGTCGTCGGCGGAACCCGCGCCGCCCAGGGTGAGTTCCCCTTCATGGTCCGGCTCTCCATGGGCTGTGGCGGCGCCCTCTACACCAAGAGCATCGTCCTCACCGCTGCGCACTGTGTGAACGGCTCGGGCAACAACACCTCCATCACCGCCACGGCCGGCGTCGTCGACCTGCAGTCCGCCGGCGCGATCAAGGTCAAGTCCACCAAGGTCCTGCAGGCCCCCGGCTACAACGGCATGGGCAAGGACTGGGCGCTGATCAAACTCGCCAAGCCCATCGACCTGCCCACCCTGAAGATCGCCACCAGCACCACGTACAACAACGGCACCTTCACCGTCGCCGGCTGGGGCGCCGCCACCGAGGGCGGCGGCCAGCAGCGCCACCTGCTGAAGGCCACTGTGCCGTTCGTCTCCGACGCCGACTGCCAGGACGCGTACGGCAGCGATCTCGTCCCCGGCGACGAGATCTGCGCCGGGTATTTCGACACCGGCGGTGTGGACACCTGCCAGGGTGACTCCGGCGGCCCCATGTTCCGCAAGGACAATGCCGGAGCCTGGATCCAGGTGGGCATCGTCAGCTGGGGCCAGGGCTGCGCCGAGCCCGGCTACCCCGGTGTGTACAGCGAGGTCTCGACCTTCGCCGCCAATATCGCCTCCGCGGCAGCCACGCTCTGACGCCGCACCCTCAGCTCCGAACTTCTCCGGGTGTGTCCGTGCGGACGGGCACACCCGGACCCAGCTCCGCATACGGTGCCCCCGCACCCTCCACCTCCAGCACCCACACCTCATTGGCGCCCACCCGCAGCACCGGACCCGGCACGTACAGCGTCCGCTGCGGGCCCGCCGACCAGTAGCGGCCCAGGCAGAAGCCGTTCACCCAGACGAACCCGCGTGTCCAGCACGGCAGTTCGAGGCCCGCATGATCGGTGTGACCCGGTTCCGTCAGCTCGAAAGACCCCCGGTACAGCCCGGAGCGCCCCTCCACGACATCCCCGAACGGCACCCCGGCCACGGCGCCCGGTACCTC
Organism: Streptomyces sp. NPDC005181; assembly: GCF_040608395.1. NCBI lineage: Bacteria > Bacillati > Actinomycetota > Actinomycetes > Kitasatosporales > Streptomycetaceae > Streptomyces > Streptomyces sp. NPDC005181. Next base: position 42,734 of record NZ_JBEXID010000007.1, on the reverse strand, counting down.
GAACGCGGCCAGCCGCAGCGCCCTGGCCCGTACACCGTGCAGGTACTGCCGCTCGTGCAGCACCCCGCCCGTGATGCCCTTCGGCTCACCCAGCCGCGGCCCGTAGTTGACCCGGCCCAGCGACTCCACCCACAGTTCGACGGACGCAGGCCCGGCCACCGGCGCGTCGAGGGTGGCGCTCTCGTCGCTCAGTACGCCTTCCCGAACGCCGTTCACGTACACCACGGCCCGGTCCCGGAGCCCCGTCACACCCAGTGTGTACGGCTGCCGCGGACCCGGAACATCCACCTGATAGCGCACCAGGCCCCGGTCGACGCCCAACTCCTCGAACGTCGGCGGAACACCGGACTCCGCCGGTTCCGGGTCGCCCAGCGCCTCCAGCACGCCGGACAGCGGCACCCACCCGGTCAGCTCCGCCCGAACCGGCGCCGCGAGCCCGGCCGGCTCCGGCGGCAGATCAGGAAGCGGACCGTCCGCGAACTCGGCGAGGACCTCCCGGAACAGCCAGAACTTCTCCGTGGGCCGCCCGTACTCGTCGATCGGGGCGCCGTAGTCGTACGACGTCACCGTCGGCAGGAAATCCTCGTCCTGCAGCGAACCGGACCGGTTGGCCCCCGCCCAGCCCGCGAAATTCGTCCCCCCGTGCGCCATGTAGATGTTCACGGACGCCCCGCACTCCAGGATCTCCCGCAGCGCGTCGGCGGCCTGTGCCGGTTCCCGCACGACCGGCGGAGCACCCCAGTGCCCGAACCAGCCGCACCAGAACTCCATGCACATCAGCGGCCCCTTCGGCTGATGCCGGCGCAGCACCTCGAACGCCGCACGCGCCCCCGACCCGAAGTTCGCCGTGGCGAGCAGGCCCGGCACGGAACCGCCCGTCAGCATGTGGTCCTCCGGCCCGTCGGACGTGAACAGCGGCACACTCACCCCGTGCTCGCCCAGCATGTCCGCCAGCCGCTGCAGATAGACCCCGTCGGTGCCGTAGCTGCCGTACTCGTTCTCCACCTGGACCATGATCACCGGGCCGCCGCGGTCGATCTGGCGCTCCACCACCTGCGGCAGCAACTGCGCGAACCACCGCTCGACCGCCCCCAGATACCCGGCATCGCGGCTGCGCACACGCCGCCCGAACCGCCCCGTCACCCAGACCGGCAGCCCGCCGTTCTCCCACTCGGCGCAGATGTACGGACCCGGGCGGACGATCGCCCACAGCCCGGCCCGGTGCGCCGCGTCCAGGAACCGGCCGAGCGCCGCCACGTCCCGGAACACACCGGGCTCCGGCTCATGGACGTTCCACGGAACGTACGTCTCGACACAGTTCAGGCCCATGGCCCGAAGCATCGAAAGCCGGTGATCCCACTGCGCCTCGTGCACCCGGAAATAGTGCAGCGCCCCCGACAGCAGGCGTACGGGGTTCCCGTCGAGCCGGAAGTGGTCGTCCCCCACGGTGAAGTCAGCCATCGTGCTCGTACTCTCCTGTTGCGCCGGTCCCACCCCCGAAGCCGCGCGCCCCGAGGCCGCACGACGGTACGCACCACGGAGCGGGCGAACCCGGGAGGAATGCTGCATCCACCCTCGCCCCCTGGCGTGCGGCCGGTCCATGGACAAAGATCGCTGCTGTTTGGACACAATGCGCAGATCACCGAACCGACCCGGGCCGAGCGGAGGAAGGAAAGCCGATGTCGACGTACCACACCTGGATGCGCTTCTTCACGCCCAGCCCGCTCCACCACCGGCTGGGCCTCGTCTGCCTGGGAGTCGGCCTGCAGCACGGCGCGCTGCCCACCGTCGGCCCCCGCACCCTGGACCACCATGTGGCCGTCGTCATCAACTCGGGCAGCGGCTGGTTCGGCGGCCCCGATGGCCGCCGGATGCCCGTCACCGCCCCCAGCCTGATCTGGCTGACCCCCGGCACCCCGCACCACTACGGCGCAGACCCGGGCACCGGCTGGGACGAGAGCTTCGTCGACTTCACCGGCCCCGCCACCGCCACGTACACCGAACTCGGCTACATCGAACCGGACCGCCCGCTCGTCCCCCTCGCCGACACGGCGGGGCCGCGCGCTGCGGTGAGCCGGATCATCCGTGCGGCCCGACGCGGCAACCCGCTGCTGGAGGTCGAGACCGGCGCCGCCGTCCATGAACTCCTCGTCGCCCTGCGCCGGGCCCGCGCCGACGTCGGCCCCGACGGCGACCCGGTCCTGCAGGCCCTCGCCCGCGACGCGTTCCAGCCGCTCTCGGTCGCCGAACACGCCGCCCGGCACAACATGACACCCGCCGAACTGCGCACCGCGGTACGACGCGGCGCCGGCTGCAGCCCCAAGGACTACCTCCTGGGCATCCGGCTCGGCCGCGCCAAGGAACTCCTCGCCGCGACCGAACTGCCCGTCGCCGCGGTCGCCCGCCGCGTCGGCTACGACGACCCCGCCTACTTCTCCCGCCTGTTCGCCCGCCGTGTCGGCACCGCCCCGGTCCGCTTCCGCGAACAGCAGGGCCGCGCCGTGCCGGGCGGCTGGAGCGACACGATTCCCGACCCGGACCACCCACCGATGATCAGCCCGTAGCAGGGGCCCGGACCTGGCCGTCTAAGCTCGTCGACCATGACCACCAGCGACACCGACGAGTCCGTACGCGCGGAACTGAACCGGCTCCGCGAAAGCATCGACAACATCGACGCTGCTGTTGTCCACATGCTCGCCGAGCGCTTCAAATGCACCCAGCAGGTCGGCCATCTCAAGGCGAACCACAGACTGCCCCCGGCCGACCCCGCCCGCGAAGCCGAACAGATCGCCCGCCTGCGGCGCCTCGCGGAGAACGCGAAACTGGACCCGGCCTTCGCCGAGAAACTCCTCAACTTCATCATCGCTGAAGTGATCAGGCACCACGAGCGGATCGCCGGCGATCCTCCGGCCGGCGACGCGGTCCCCGAGGGATGACCCCTGGCGTCCGTCTGCAGCCCGCCGGCCTCCACTGATCGGGTGGCATTCCCCGCTGTGGCCGTCCCGGCGGGTAGGTCTTGGAGTGCCTGTCAGGCAACTCGGACATCGGACCGCAGGGAGACACGACCATGGCCCAAGGCACAGTGAAGTCCTTCGACGCGGATAAGGGGTACGGCTACATCGCAGCCGACGGCGGACAGGAAGTGTTCGTCCACTACAGCGCGATCGAGTCGGACGGTTACAGAACCCTGGACGCCGGGCAGAAGGTCCAATTCGAGGTCACGCAGGGCCAGAAGGGCCCGCAGGCGGATCGCGTCCGCAGCATCTGAAGCCGGCTCCGGATGTGGACGGGCCAGCAGAGGCCGGTCCGTCCGCGACGGCCGTCCACGACGGTTCCCCGGCCTCGTGGCGCTCGCCCACCGGGCGCGCAGAGCATCTGGCACTTGTGCTGACGGCTTTCGTCGCGTACGACAAGGAACTGACCGTCGCGGCTTCGAGCGGGACCTTCCCGTCGAGGCGCCCGGCGGCTGACCGCTTGCTCGGCAGGCCCCGGTCGGCGCATGTCCGGCCCGAGCCGCCCCCCCGGACCGCGATGGTTGGCGAGGACCGTGATGAGAAAGATCATCCTGATGCTGTCGGTGTCCCTCGACGGATTCATCGAGGGGCCGGACCGCGACATCGGCTGGCACCTGGTCGACGACGAGCTGCACAGTCATTTCAACGACCAACTCAGCGCGATGGGCGGCTTCCTGAGCGGTCGTGTCACCCATGAGCTGATGGCCGAGTTCTGGCCGACGGCCGACGCCGACCCCTCGAATGCCGGGCCGGTGGCGGAGTTCGCCGGTATCTGGCGGGACATGCCCAAGTTCGTTTTCTCCAGGACTCTGGAGCGGGCCGACTGGAACACCACCGTCGTGCGGGGCGTCGTCCCCGAGGAGATCCTGGCGCTCAAGGCGCAGCCGGGCGGGGATCTGGCCCTCGGCGGCGCCGATCTTGCCGCGGCCTTCAGGAAGCACGATCTGATCGACGAGTACCGCGTCTATGTTCATCCGGTCCTCATCGGCCGGGGCAAGCCACTGTTCCGGCCGACGGACGCGAAGAGCGATCTGCGACTCGCCGGGACCCGGAGCTTCGGCAACGGGGTCGTTCTGCTCCACTACCGGCGTCCCGAGGAGTGCGCTGCGGCAGGGCGATGATCTCCCGCACGGAGCTGCCCGGCCACGGCAGGCTCCGTCCGCGCGTCCGTCCGCGCGCTCAGGACGATGCGCGGGCCCGCACCCCGGTGAGCAGTACTTCGAGTACCTCGCGGAGTGTCGCCGTGAAGTCGAGCCGCATGGCCGCCAGTGCGGGATCGGCCTCGTAGGCCGCCAGCATCGCGGCCGACGGCTGTGAATGCGTCCACACCGCGCCGGTCACCATGACGGCCGCGCCGGCGAACCGCATCGCGGTGTCCTCGCTCAGCCCCGGCACGTGTCCGGCAACCAGCCGGGCCAGTACCCCGACATTCGTGATCGCTGTGCGCTTGTACTCCGCGGCCACCTGCGGGGAGACATTGCGTTCGAGCACCGCGGCCTGGGCGCTGATCAGATCGCACAGCACGGGGCGGGCCGCCAGCGACGTCGCGAGCGTGGCGGCCACCTGGTCGCCGCGCTCGGCCGGGGGCGCGTCGGCGTCGACCGCGGCGGTGAGTTCGGTGGCGAGCTGCTCCAGCCACTCCGTCGACGCGACGTCCAGCAGTTCGAGCAGCACCGCCTCGCGGGACTCGAAGTAGCGCAGCACGTTCGACTTCGCCAGGCCGACGCGCCGGCTCAGCTCGTTGAGGCTCACCTGCGCCACGGGCATCTCGGTCAGCATCGCTGCCGCCGTGTCCAGGATCGCCTGCCGGCGTACGGCTCGCTGCTCCTCGCTGCGTGCGCGTTGGAAGGGTGTCGACATGCCCCCAGCCTACAGACCCTCGGTCTGTTGTTATCGAACCAGCGGTCTGCTAGCTTGCGATGTAACGGACCGATGGTCTGTTGCGAAGTGTTCCGTACTGAACACCGAGGGAGCCACCATGTACGTCGTCCCCGAGCAGACCGGAAGGCTCGCCGTCGTCACCGGAGCCAACAGCGGCACCGGTAAGGAGGCCGCCCGCCGCCTCGCCGCCGCCGGCGCACGGGTCGTGATGGCCGTCCGTACGGTCGCCAAGGGAGAGCGGGCCCGCGCCGAGATCCTGGCGCAGCATCCGGACGCCTGGCTCGAAGTGCGCCGGATCGACCTGGCCGACCTGGCATCCGTCGAGGAGTTCGCCGACGGGCTGATCGCCGACGGCACCCCTCTGGACCTGCTCCTCAACAACGCCGGGGTGATGGCACCGCCCACCCGCATGACCACGGCCGACGGCTTCGAACTGCAGCTGGGCAGCAATTTCCTCGGCCCCTTCGCCCTGACGCTGAGGCTCCTGCCGCTGCTGCTCGCCGCCCCGGCGCCGCGCGTGGCCACCATGAGCAGCGGCACGGCCAACTACGGCCGGGTCCACTTCGAGGACCTGCAGTGGGAGCGCCGCCGCTACAGCCCCAACCTCGCCTACGCCCAGTCCAAGCTCGCCGACCTCATGCTGACCCGGCAGCTCGCCGACATCGCCGCCGAGCGCGGCTGGGGCCTGTTGAGCACCGGCGCGCACCCCGGCTACACCCGGACGAACCTCCAGACCGCCGGTGCAAGCCTGGGCCGCGGCAAGCCGTCGCGTCTGCACGCGCTGGTCGGTGCCATTGACTTTCTGCCCTCGCAAGGGGTCGAGCAGGGCGCCGAGCCGCTGCTGTATGCCGCGACCGACCCCGATGCCGTCGCGGGCGGCTACTACGGTCCGGGCGGACGATTCGGCCTGGTCGGCCCCACCGCCACCGCCCGGATCACCCGCAGGGCCCTCGACGCCGCGGCCAACGCTCGCCTGTGGTCCGAGGCCGAACGCCTCACCGGTGTCGCGCTGCCCGTCACCACCGTGTGATTCATCCCGGCGCGCGGGGTGGTCAGGGGGAGATCTCCTCCAGTGGCCGGTTGGCCGTCTCCTCGGCGAGGGCGCCCGCCACCACCGCGCCGACCAGCGCCACCGCACCGAGCATCACGAAGACCGCGGCGACGTTGTTCCCGGCGTTGTAGACCGCACCGACCAGGATCGGACCCAGAATCACGCCGAGGCGGTTGACCGCGCCGCCGACACTGCAGCCGAGGGCGCGCATCCGGGTCGGGTACAGCTCCGGTGTGTACAGGTACAGGCAGATGTTGGAGCCGAAGAAGCCGACGGCCGACAGCGAGGTCCAGATCAGGACCTGGGTGGGGGTGTGGGCGCCGAGCGCGGCCAGAGTCAGCAGAAGCGCGGCGGAGCCCCCCAGGAAGATCGCGAAGATCCTGCGGCGGCCGAGGGTGTCCACGGTGAGGGCCACCAGCAGGCAGCCGAGCAGTCCGGCGACCGAGGTGACCGTGGAGTAGAGCAGGGCGTCGGAGAGTGTGAGGCCGTACCCGTCCTTGTAGATGCTGGGCAGCCAGGACGTCACGCCGTAGTTGACGAAGTAGCCGGTGAACCAGATCGCGCCCACCACCAGGGTGCGGCGGCGGTAGCGGCCGGTGAACAGGGAGCGCAGACCGGTGGCGGTGCGCTCCGCGTCGGTGGCCGCTTTCGCCGCCGGGAACCCGGGAGGTGCCGGGGACCCGGGAGGCGCGGGGGAGTGGCGGACCGGCGGCGGCAGGGGTTCACCCGTTGCCGCCGACACCTTCGCCTCGATCTCGTCCATGACCGCCTCGGCCTCCGCCGTCCGTCCCCGGTCCGCCAGCCAGCGCGGCGACTCGGGAACCGTGCGCTGGACGAGGAACGCGAGCAGTCCGGGCACGGCCGCGACCGCGAACATCACGCGCCAGCCGGCCGCGGGCACCAGCCACGCGGCGGCCAGGGCGCCGACGGTCAGTCCGGCCGGGAAGACGAGTTCGTACAGCAGGACGAAGCGGCCCCGCTTGAAGCTCCGGGTGATTTCGCTGATGAACGCGGCGGCGACCGGCACCTCGCCGCCGATCGCGAGCCCCTGGACGAAGCGCAGCGCCAGGAACGGGGTGAGCGACGTGCAGGCGACGAGGGCGAGGCCGGCCAGCCCCGAGGCCGCCACGCAGTACGCGATCACCCGGACCCGGCCGAACCTGTCGGCCAGCCGGCCCGACAGCAGCGCGCCGATGAGCATGCCGACCGAGCCGACGGTGAGCACCGACGTGGCCTCGCCGTCGGTCAGGTGCCACTCCTGCCGGAGTTCGGGCAGTGCGTACGCGATCAGCAGCTGGTCGAACGCCTCGAAGAAGGTGACGACGCCGACAATGAGCCGGACGGTGATCTGCCAGCGAGAGGCCGGCAGCCGCTCGAAGCGAGCGGCTATGGCGTCACGGGCGGCGACGGCTTCGCTGGGGGCGGCGGTGGGCCGGGACATCCAGGGTTCCTCCTGCTCCGGGTGGGGGCGGAGCGGTTGGGGAGCCAGGTGTGGAGGAGAGCAGGGGGGTGTACGGGAACGGGCTGAGCGTACGGGGACGGGGTGGCGGTGTGGGGCTCGTGAGCTTGTGAGACCACCCACTGCCGCCGACTGCTCTCTAAGGTGCCTAGCTTCTTAGGGCTTAAGTTTTATCGGTCCGGGGGTGGAGGTCGTCAAGACCTCCAGGGCAAAAGAGTTTTTACCGAGAGGCCTTGCGATCAATTACTTAAGCGCTTAGATTTTTAGTCCTGAGGTAACCGTATCGACTGCAGGAGGCCAACTGATGCTTGCCGACGAAGTGTTGGTTGCCGGACAGTGGCGGCAGGGCCGCGGTGCCCCCATCGAGACCGTCGACCCCGCCACCGGCCAGGTCATCGCCACCGTGCACGCCGCATCCCTCGACGACGTCGAGGACGCCGTGACCGCCGCCGTCCACGCGGCCCACGACCCCGCCTGGCGTGAGCTGCCCGCCCATCTGCGGGCCCGGCTGCTGCACCGCATCGCCGACCTCGTCGAGCGCGACGCCGACCGGCTCTCCGCCCTGCAGACCGCCGACACCGGCAAGTGCCGCACCGAGACCCGCGCTCTCGTGCTCAGCGCCGCGGGCACCTTCCGCTACACCGCCGCCGCACTGGAGACCGCCGAGGACGCGATCACCCCGTCCCGCGGCCCGTACGTCACGATGAGCGTCCACGAGCCGATCGGCGTGGTCGGCGCGATCACCCCGTGGAACTCGCCCATCGCCAGCGACGCCCAGAAGCTCGCCCCCGCACTCGCCGCGGGCAACGCGGTCGTCCTCAAGCCCGCCGAGTGGACCCCGCTCGTCGCCCTCGCCCTCGGCCGCCTCGTCCACCAGGCACTGACCGAGGCTGCACTGCCCGCCGCACTGCTCTCCGTGCTGCCCGGCCGCGGCAGCGTCATCGGCGACGCGATCGTCCGACACCCGGCCGTCGGGAAGATCACCTTCACCGGAGGTACGAACACCGGCCGCACTCTCGCGCACGCCGCCGCCGACAAGCTGATCCCCGTATCACTGGAGCTCGGCGGCAAGTCGCCGACGATCGTCTTCGACGACGCCGACCTCGAGCAGGCCCTGGCAGGCGTCATGTACGGCGTCTTCTCCTCCAGCGGTCAGAGCTGCATCGCCGGGTCGCGGCTCTTCGTCGCCCGCTCGCGGTACGACGAATTCGTCGGCGAACTCGTCGCCCGCACCGAGAAGCTGCGCGTCGGACCCGGCACCGACCCGGACACCCAGGTCGCTCCGCTCGTCCACCACAAGCACCGCGACAGTGTCGCCGCCTACGTCGACCTGGCCCGCGAGGAAGGCGCCACCGTCCGGTGCGGGGGAGCGGCCCCCGTGGGCGACGCCTACCGCGACGGCGCCTACTACCTGCCCACCGTCCTCGACGGCCTCCCCAACACCGCCAGGGTCTGCCAGGAAGAGATCTTCGGACCCGTACTCGTCGCCCTGCCCTTCGACGACGAGGACGACCTCGTCGCCCAGGCCAACGACAGCGTGTACGGCCTCGCCTGCGGACTGTGGACCCGGGACCACGCCAAGGCCTGGCGGGTCGCCCGCCGTATCGACGCCGGAACGGTCTGGATCAACACGTACAAGCAGTTCAGCATCTCCACCCCGTTCGGCGGGCTGAAGGACAGCGGCATCGGCACCGAGAAGGGCCGCGACCTGATCCGCGGCTACCAGCGGCAGAAGTCCCTCTACTGGGGCACCGGCACCACGCCGCTGCCCTGGGCCGCCAACTGATGCCGACAGACGAGGAGCCGGAGAACCACATGACTCACGAGAACCGCGGGGCGTACGAGAACCTCCACACCCGCCCCACCGCCGTCCCGCTCGAACCCGTCGCCCGGCTGCGCGCCCTGCGCTCCGTCGAGCTGCACACCCCCGCCTTCACCGAGTCCACCGACTTCTACACCGAGGTGTGGGGCCTGGAACCCGTCGAGCAGGACCGCGACGCCGCGTGGCTGCGCGGCGCCGGCGAAGAACACCACGTCCTCGCTCTCACCCGCGGCGAACGCAACGGCCTCGGCCGCATCACCTTCGCCGTGGCCACCCCCGCCGAGATCGACGAGGCCGCCCGCCGCCTCCTCGCCAGGGGCATCGTCCCCGTCGCCGGTCCCGGCCCCCTCGACCAGGTCGGCGGCGGATACGGCCTCCGCTTCACCGACCCCGAGGGCCGGCTCATCGAACTCAGTGCCCAGACACACGCCGTCACCCCGCGCGGCCGGGACGCCGCCGTCCCCGTCGGCGTCACCCACACCGTCCTCAACACCACCGACATCGACGCCGCCGTCGCCTTCTACACCTCGGTCCTCGGTCTGCGCGTCTCCGACTGGTCCGAGCACCAGATGGCCTTCCTGCGCTGCAACGCCGACCACCACTGCATCGCCTTCAACCAGGCCGCATGGGCGTCGCTGAACCACGTCGCGTACGAGATGACATCGGTGGACCACTTCATGCGCGGCCTCGGCCGGCTCCGCCACCACGGCATCAACCCCCAGTGGGGGCCCGGCCGGCACGGACCCGGCAACAACACCTTCTCGTACTTCACCGACCCCGCCGGACTCGTCTGCGAATACACCTCTGAGGTCGCCCAGATCGTCGAGGACGCCTGGATCGCCAAGGTCTGGCGGCGCACCCCCGACCTCTCCGACCTGTGGGGGACAGCAGGTCCGCCGTCCCAGAAGATCCGCTGCCACATGGCGGGCGAACCCGACCCCGGGCCACTGGCCCCCGCCACCGACGAGGTGTCCGCATGACCGCCACCACCACCCGCCCCACTCCCGTCGCCCGCCCCGCCCGCCCCGCGCGACGCATCGGACTCGTCGGCTGGGGAGCCATCGGCCGTGTCGTCGGCACCGCCCTCGCCGAAGGTCGCATTCCCGGCGCCGAACTGACCTGCATCGTCGACAACCGGCCCCTCGTCGACGCCCCCGCGCCCCAGCTGTCCTTCGAGGACGCCCTCAGCGTCTGCGACCTCATCGTCGAAGCCGCCGGCCAGGCCGTCGTACGGGAATGGGCCGAGCGGGTCCTCGACAGCGGCGCCGACCTGCTGATCGCCTCCACCGGAGCACTCGTCGACCCCGAACTCGTCGACCGGCTGCGCACAGCTGGCCCCGGACGTGTCTACTTCACCGGCGGCGCCGTCGGCGGACTCGACCTCCTGCAGGCCGTCACGGGGCTGGGCGCCCTCACCTCCGTACGCCTGACCACCACCAAACTGCCCGCCACCCTCCACCAGCCGTGGATGGACCCCGAGCTCACCGAACGGCTGCGGACCACCACCGAACCGGTGGAAGTGATGCGCGGCACCGCCCGCGACGTCCCGGTGAAGTTCCCCAAGTCGACCAACGTCGCCGCCTCCGTGGCACTCGCGACCGGCGACCCCGACCTCGTCGAGGTCGTCGTCGTCGCCGACCCGGCCGCCACCCTCACCCGGCACGTCATCGAGGCGGACGGCCCGCACGGCACGTACCGCTTCGAAGTCGCCCACCGGCCCGACGCCACGAACCCCGCCACCAGCCAGGTCGTGCCGCACGCCGTACTGCGCAGCCTCGCAGCCGTCGTCGGGCGGGCAGGACAGATCCTGTGACCGCCACCCTCACCACCGAGGCCGTCCACACCCAGGAGGCCGGGAACCCCGACGCACCGCTGCTGCTCTGCCTGCACGGCATCGGCTCCTCCTCCGCCGCCTTTGCCCCGCAACTGGCCGCACTCTCCGACCAGGTACGGGTCGTCGCCTGGGACGCCCCCGGGTACGCCGCCTCCGCCGACCCCGGCGGGGCTCCCGGCCTGGACGGCTACGCGGACACCGCGGCCGCGCTGATCCGTGACCGCGGCGGCCGCGCCCATGTGCTCGGCGTCTCCTGGGGCGGCGTCATCGCCCTGCGCCTTGCCGCCCGCCACCCCGACCTCGTCGAGTCCCTGATCGTCGCCGACTCCAGCCGCGGCTCCGGTATCCACCCGGACAAGGCAGCCGCCATGCGCGCCCGCGCGGCACAGCTCGCCGCCGAAGGCCCGGACGCCTTCGCCGCCGCCCGCGGCCCGCGCCTGGTCTCCGCCGATGCCCCCGCCGAACTCGTCGAACGGGTCGTGGCAACCATGGCCGCCTCCATCCGTACCCCCGGATACGGGTACGCCGCCGAGTCGATGGCCGGGACCGACCTCACCGACGACCTGCCCACCATCACCGCACCGGCCCTCGTCCTCTGCGGCGAACAGGACACCGTCACCGGAACCGAGGAATCCCAAGCCATCGCGGGCGGCCTCACCAAGTCCGTGTACGTCACCCTCTCCGGCGCCGGACACCTCTCCAACCAGGAACGGCCCGAGGCCTTCAACGCCTGGGTCCGCGCCCACCTCCACGTCGTCGCCCGCACCCCCGCGTGACGACGGCCCGCCCCCACCCGCACCAACGAACCGAGGAGCAACCCGTGCCCATCGACAACACCCCCTACGAGACCGACGGCGACCTCGCGAAGTACACCGACTCCCTCATCGCCACCAAGGACTCCCGCGAGCCCGACTGGAACACCCTCTCCTTCCAGGCGAAGGCCGGCGACCAGTACAAGCGTGCCCAGATCCGCTACGTCGGCTCCGGCGCCACGGGCAACCACGAGAACGACAACCGCATCATCCCGCCCGGCGGCTTCACCTTCTCCAACATGCTGCTGCCGCCCGGCGCCGAGGGCCCCGAGCACACCCACCACGACGTCGAGGAAGCCTTCTTCGTCCTGGAGGGCCAGGTCAGGGTCGGCATCCACCGCGGCGCCGACGAGGCCGAGTACCGCACCCTCGGCTACCGCGACATGATCGTCGTGCCCGCCGGAGTGGCCCGCTCGCTGAAGAACGAGGGCGACACCGACGCCCTGTTCTGCGTCATCATCGGCACCCGGAAGCCGCAGGTCCCGACGTACCCCGAGCACTCCCCGATGCACGGCATCACCCGCGACTGATGGCCGCCGACGACACCTCCCGTACAGTGGACGGCTCTCGTACGGTCGTCGTCACCGGCGCCGGCCGCGGCCTTGGACTGGCCGCGGCCCGCCGGATCGGCCGCGACGGCTACCGCGTCGTCATCGCCGAACTCGACGAACAGACCGGCAAACAGGCCGCCGACGACCTGCGCGCCGACGGCATCACCGCGGACTTCCACCCGCTCGACGTCGCCGACCCGGACTCCGTCGACGCCCTCGCCACCACCCTCGCCGACGACGGCACCAGGCTCCACGGCCTGGTCAACAACGCCGGTCTGGCCAACGCGGTCGGCGGCAAACCGTTCCACGAGATCGACGTGGAGGCGTGGGACCGCATCATGACGGTCAACGCCCGCGGCCCCTGGCTCGTCGCCCGCGCGCTCCTCCCGCTCATGAAGGCGGGCGGCAGCGGCCGGATCGTCAACCTCGCCTCGGACGCCGCGCTGTACGGGTCACCCCGCCTCGCCCACTACATCGCCTCCAAGGGTGCCGTCATCTCCCTGACCCGGGCCATGGCCCGCGAGACCGGAGACTTCGGCATCACCGTCAACGCGGTCGCCCCCGGACTGACCGAGGGGGAGTCCTCCGTCGACATCCCCGCCGAACGGCACGAGCTGTACCGGCTGAACCGGGCGATCTCCCGGCCCCAGCAACCGGCGGACCTGGTCGGCCTGATCGCCTTCCTCGTCGGCGACGAGTCCGGCTACATCACCGGCCAGACCTTCGCCGTCAACGGCGGCTTCACCATGCACTGACCCCACGGGCACACCGCCGCACCGGACCACCCCCCACGGGGCCCCGGTGCGGCAGCCGCCCGGGACACCCCCCTCACACCAAGGAGTACGAGATGGACCTCGGCCTCGCCGACCGCAGCATCCTCGTCACCGGCGGCAGCTCCGGCGTCGGCCTCGCCACGGTCCGCATGCTGCTCGCCGAAGGCGCCCGCGTCGCCACCTGCGGCCGCCACGCCGACGCCCTCACCACCGCCCTCGACGGACTCGCCGGACCCGACCGGCTCCACCACGCCCCCTGCGACGTACGCGACGAAGCGGCAGTCAAAGCCTTCACCGAAGAAGCCGCCGACCGCTTCGGCGGCCTCGACGGACTCGTCAACAACGCCGGCGCCTCCCGGATGAAACCCTTCGCCGAGACCACCGCCGACGACTGGCGCGACGAACTCGAACTCAAATTCTTCGGCGTCCTCAACCCCCTCCACGCCGCCCTGCCCCACCTGCGCAAGTCCGGCAACGCCTCCGTCGTCAACATCAACGCCGTACTCGCCAAACAGCCCGAGACCCGGCTCATGACCACCAGCGCCGCCCGCGCCGGCATCCTCAACCTCTCGACGTCCCTGTCCAAGGAACTCGCCCCCGACGGCATCCGCGTCAACTCCGTCTGCCTCGGCCTCATCGACACCGGACAGTGGGAGCGCCGCTACGCAGCATCCGGCACCCCCCTCGACTACCCCGCCTGGCAGGCCGAACTCGCCGCCGACCGGGGCATCGCACTCGGCCGCCTCGGCAACGCCGACGAAGTCGCGTACGCCGTCACCACCCTTCTCTCCCCCCGGGCCTCGTACATCACCGGCACCACCGTCGACGTCTGCGGCGGCGTCAACCGCGCCATCGCATAACGCCCACCCCCACCCCGTACACGTACCTCAGGAGCGCAACGACATGACCCAACCCAACGGCGGCGACCTGCTCGTCGAGACGCTGCGCGGACTCGGCGTCGACACGGTGTTCGGCATCGTCAGCGTGCACAACCTGCCGCTCGTCGAAGCCGTGGACCGCGACCTGCGCTTCGTCCCCGTCCGCCACGAAGCCGCCGCAGTCAACGCAGCCGACGGATACGCCCGCGCCACCGGACGCCTCGGCTGCGCCCTCACCAGCACCGGCACCGGAGCAGGCAACGCAGCCGGCTCCCTCATCGAGTCCCTCAGCTCCGGCACCCCGGTACTCCACATCACCGGGCAGATCGACAGCGAATACCTCGGCTCAGGACGCGGCTTCATCCACGAGACCAAGGACCAGCTCGGCATGCTGCGCGCGGTCTCCACCCACGCCGTCACCGTCACCGACGCCGCCGACGCGGGCGACATCCTGCGCGACGCCGCCGCCCGCGCCCTCACCGCCCCGCACGGCCCCGTCAGCGTCGAATGGCCCATCGACCTGCAGTTCGCCCCCCAGCAGCTGACCGGCACCCCCGTACCCGTCAGCGCACCCCCGGCCCTGCCCGCCCCGGCACTTCTCGACCAGGCCGCCGCCCTCCTCGCCGCCGCACAGCGCCCCCTCGTCTGGGCCGGCGGCGGAGCCAACAGCGCCCGCCCCGAACTCGCCGCACTCCTCGACGCCCTGAACGCCGGACTCGTCACCTCCAACTCCGGCCGCGGCTCCGTCCCCGAGTCCGACGAACGCGTCCTCGGCAACTACGCCACCGCCCCCGCCGGACGCGCCCTCCTCGCCGAAGCCGACGTGCTGCTCTCCATCGGCACCCACTTCCGCTCCAACGAGACCGCCGACTACAGCCTCGAACTGCCCGCGGCGCACATCCAGCTGGCCCTCGACCCGGCCGCCCCCGGCCGCGTCTACCCCGCCACCTGCGCCCTGCACGGCGACGCGGCCGCCGTCCTCACCGCCCTCCTCGCACGCATCAGCAGCAGGGGTACGGAGACGGGCTGGCCCGCCCGCGTACGCAAGGCCCGTCACGACGCCCGCAGCGCACAGCGCCACGCGATCGGCCCGCAGGCCGCCATCAACGACGCGATCCGCGACGCCTGCCCGCCCGCATCCGTCATCGCACGCGACGTCACCATCCCCTCCTCCACCTGGGGAAACCGGCTCCTGGAAATCACCGACCCGGCGACCAACGTCTTCCCCCGCGGCGGCGGCATCGGACAAGGACTCGCCATGGGCATCGGCGCCGCACTCGGCCGCCCCGGCACCCCCACCGTCGTCATCGCAGGCGACGGCGGCCTCGCCGTCCACCTCGGCGAACTCCTCACCCTCGCCCAGGAGAGGCCCCGCCTCACCCTCCTCGTCTTCAACGACGGAGGCTACGGCGTCCTGCGCAACATGCAGGACACCCACTTCCCCCGCCGCTCCGGAGTCGACCTCACCACCCCCGACTTCGCCGGGCTCGCCGCCGCTGTCGGACTCCCGTACGCCCGGATCGCCACCGAGGCCGACGCCGGCCCCGTCATCAAGGAAGCCACCGCCTCCGACGGGCCCACCCTCGTCGAGATCGACCTCGCCGCACTCGGCCCGATGAACACCCCGTTCACCTCGCCCGTCAAGCTCCCCTCGACCGCCACCGGACAGGGAGGCGACCCGCGATGACCACCACCGGACAAGAACCCCAGCTCGACCTGCTCGTCCACCGCATGACCTGGGAAGCCGACGGCGTCCTCGGCATCGAACTCACCCACCCGGACGGCACCCCCCTCCCCGCCTGGGCCCCCGGCGCCCACATCGACGTACACGCCGGCGGCCACATCCGCCAGTACTCCCTGTGCTCCGACCCCGCCGACCCCACCCACTGGCGCATCGGCATCCTCAAGAAACCCGTATCCCGCGGTGGCTCCGCCCACCTCCACACCCAGCTGCGGCCCGGCCAGACCCTCCGCGTCCAAGGCCCCCGCAACCACTTCGAACTCGACGCCGACAACAACGCCGGAAGCCTCCTCTTCATCGCAGGCGGTATCGGCATCACCCCGATCCTCGCCATGGCCCGCGAAGCGGCCCGCCGCGCCGTCCCGTGGCGCCTCGTCCACGGCGGCCGCACCCGCGCCTCCATGGCCTTCGGCGCCGAACTCACCGCACTCGCCGAACGCTCCGGCGGATCAGTCGAGTTCGTCCCCCAGGACGAGCAGGGCCACCTCGACCTCGACGCCCTCCTCGGCGACCTCCCCGCAGACACCCAGGTCTACTCCTGCGGACCGGAACCCCTCCTCGCCGCCGTCGAGGAACGCTGCCCCACCGCCCGCACGGAACGCTTCGCCGCCCCTACGGCAGCCCCCCGTGACGGAGAGGACACCGGCTTCGACGTCATCTGCTCCCGCACCGGAACCACCGTCCAGGTCGGCCCCGACACCTCCGTCCTGGACGCACTGGAAGGCGCCGGAATCTCCGTACCCTCCTCCTGCCGCGACGGCATCTGCGGCACCTGCGAGACCAAAGTCCTCGAAGGCACCCCCGACCACCGGGACTTCCTGCTCTCCGACAGCGAGAAGGCCGCCGGCGCCTCGATGATGCTCTGCGTCTCCCGCGCCTGCACCCCGCGCCTCGTCCTCGACCTCTGAACCACCCCCGAAGGGAGCCGACATGACCACCCCGCAGTACCTCAACCCCCACCAGGCACGCACCGCCGACCCCACCCCGTACGAGAAGAAGCTCGCCGCAGTGATCGAGGACGTCTTCGGCGGCGGCGCCCACGACCTGCCCGGCCTCGTCGCCGGACTCAACGCCCGCGACCTGCCCGCCCCCGACGGCAACCCGTGGACCGAGGACACCTTCCGCACCGAGATGCGACGACTGGGAGCGTGAAACGACCATGACCACCGACACCGCAGCACACACGGGCGAAGCCACCCGGCCCTCCGAAGTCGCCCGCCCCGGCAACCGCACCGCCGACCGCCTCTTCACCACCGGAATACGCAACCAGTGGTACGCCGTCTGCCCCTCGGACCGTGTCCCCGCCGGCGGCATGAAGCGCCTCACCCTCCTCGGCGAGGAATGGCTCCTCTTCCGTCGCGCCGACGGCACGCTCCACATGCTGGAGGACCGCTGCCCCCACCGCGGCGCCCGCCTCTCGCTCGGCAAACACCTCGGCGACCGCATCGCCTGCTGGTACCACGGCGTCCAGGTCGACGGCACCGGCACCGTCGCCGCCGTACCCGGCCTGCCCGGCTGCAACCTCGAAGGCAAACAGCTCGTCGCCGCACCCCATGTCATCGAGACCGGCGGCGCGATCCTCGCCTACTTCGGCGACAACCAGCACCCCGAACCGGCCCCCCTCGTCCTGCCGGAACAGCTCACCGACCCCGGCGTCACGGCCTTCCTCTGCTACGCGGAATGGAACGTCAACTGGCGCTACGCCGTCGAGAACCTCCTCGACCCCATGCACGGATCGTTCCTGCACCGCGACTCGCACAGCATGTCCGAAGGGCAGACCACCGCCCGCTTCCGGATCCGTGAGACCGAACGCGGCTTCTTCTTCGAGAAGACCGACCAGAGCGGTGTGAACTTCGACTGGGTCGAACTCTGCCGCACCGGCGTCGACTGGGTCGACCTGACCATCCCGTACCCGTCCACCGCCGGCCCCGGCGGCCCGTTCGGCATCGTCGGCATGGCCACCCCCATCGACGAGGACCGCTGCGCCGTCTTCTTCTGGCGCTACCGCCGCGTCACGGACTGGCAGCGCGACACCTGGCGCTTCCTCTACAGGACCGTGCTGGAGGACCGACACTGGGACGTCCTCGAACAGGACCGGATCATGCTCGAAGAACTCCGCAGCGACGCCGACCAGGCGGAGAACCTGTACCAGCACGACCTGGGCGTCGTCCGCGTCCGCCGCATGTACCGCACGGAGGCAGAGGCCCAGGCCCAGGCCCAGGCGCCCACGACCGGCTGAGCCGCCCCGCACACAAAAATGTCCTCGATCGCCGGACGGGCTTGATTCCCAAGCCCGTCCGGCGATCGAGGTTCACGCACGGGCCCGGCCGAGCAATCTCGAGCCCGTCCCGCAAATCAAGCCTGTCCCGCGTTTGAGGACAAAGCGGCTACCGGGCGACCCCGGCCCTACCCCTCCTCGCCGGCCCCCTCCTCCGCCGCCAGCACAGACCGCTCCAACTTCTCCAACAGCCGCGCCAACTGCCGACACTCCGCAGGAGTAAGCCCCGCCAGCATCCGCCGCTCGTTCTCCAGATGCTCCGAGAACAACTCGTCGATCGTCGACAGCCCCTCGTCCGTCAACCGCGAATGCACCACCCGACGGTCCTGCGGATCCCGCTCCCGCAGAATCAGCCCGTCCTTCTCCAGCCGGTCGATCCGCAACGTCACTCCCGCCGAACTGACCAGCCCCGAATCCGCCAGCTCACCCGCCGTACGACGGAACGGCGCACCCGCCCTGCGCAACGCGGTCAGCACATCGAACCCCGCCATCGACAGACCCTTGCGCTCCACCGGCCGCGAAATCGCCGCGCTGTACCGCAAGAACGCCCGATGCAGCCGGCCGAACACCTCCAGCGGAGCCGTATCCAGATCCGGCCGCTCCCGCCGCCAGTCCTCGACGATCGACGCCACCGCATCCTGCCGCGTCGCGGAAGTCGTCTTCTTCGCCATCCCGGGCACCCTCCGTGCAGGAACACAATGGGTAAGAATCTTAGCCCTCAAAGGCCCCCGCAGCCTCGCAGCACCCACCTGCACGGCACCCCGCCCACCGCGCACTCCGCCCCGCGAGAACCCCACTGCGCACGTCCCACGTCATGCGGCAGCATGGATCCATGTCCGTACTGACGCGCAGCGAAGCGCAGACCCGAGCCCAGTTCCTCGACGTACACCGGTACACGATCGACCTCGATCTGACCACGGGTGAGGGCACCTTCGACTCCCGCACCGTCATCCAGTTCACCGCCCTGGCGGCCGGAGACACCTTCGTCGAACTCAAGCCCGCCACCCTGCGCTCCATCAGCCTCGACGGACACCCTCTCGACCCCGCCGGCCTCACCGAGAACCGGTACCCCCTCACCGCACTCACCGCCGGCCCGCACGAACTGCGCATCGACGCCGCCATGCACTACTCCCGCACCGGCGAAGGCATGCACCGCTTCACCGACCCCACCGACGGCGAAACGTACCTGTACACCCAGCTCTTCATGGAAGACGTCCAACGCGTCTTCGCCGCATTCGACCAGCCCGACCTCAAATCCGTCTTCGCTCTCACCGTCACCGCCCCCGCAAGCTGGACCGTCCTCGGCAACTGCATCGCCGAACACACCGGCAAGGGCCGGTGGACCATCGCCCCCACACCACTGATCTCCACCTACCTCGTCGCCGTCGCCGCAGGTCCCTGGCACTCCGTCACCACCCAGCATGCCGGACTGCCCTTCGGCGTCCACTGCCGCCGCTCCCTCGCCCCTCACCTCGACGCCGACGCCGACGAAATCCTCGACATCACCCGCGCCTGCTTCGACCGTTACCACGAAAAATTCGACGAGCCCTACCCCTTCGACTCCTACGACCAGGCATTCGTCCCCGAATTCAACGCGGGCGCCATGGAGAACCCCGGCCTCGTCACCTTCCGCGACGAATTCATCTACCGCTCAGCCGTCACCGACACCGAACGCCAGACCCGCGCCATGGTCATCTCCCACGAAATGGCCCACATGTGGTTCGGCGACCTCGTGACCCTCGCCTGGTGGGACGACATCTGGCTCAACGAGTCCTTCGCCGAGTGCATGGGCTACCAGACCCTCACCGAAGCCACCCGCTTCACCGACACCTGGGTCGACTTCGGCGTAGCCCGCAAGGGCTTGGGATACGACGCCGACCAACGCCCCTCCACCCACCCCGTCGCCCCCGACCCCGCCGCCGTCCCCGACACCGCATCCGCCATGCTCAACTTCGACGGCATCTCCTACGCCAAGGGCGCATCCGCCCTGCGCCAACTCGTCACCTGGCTCGGCGAAAAAGAGTTCCTCACCGGCATCAACACCCACTTCGCCCGACACAAATTCGCCAACGCCACCCTCGCCGACTTCATCGACAACCTCGCCTCCGCCACCGACCGCAACGTCCACGCCTGGGCCGAACAATGGCTCCGCACCACCGGCGTCGACACCCTCACCCCCCACGTCGACGAATCGGACGGCGCCTGGTCCCTCACCATCGACCAGCACGGCCACCGCCCCCACCGCATCGCCGTCGGCGCCTACGACCATGCCCTCGACACCCAGTCGGGACCCGACCGCCTCATCCTGCGCGACCGCTTCGAGCTGGACGTCCCCCACAACAACACCGCCAAGATCCACCCCGGCCGCCGCCCCGCCCTCATCGTCCCCAACGACAACGACCTCACCTACGCCAAGGTCCGCCTCGACCCCGAATCCTGGAACACCGCCCTACACACCCTCTCCGGCATCCCCGACGCCCTCACCCGAGCCGTCATCTGGAACACCGCCCGCGACATGGTCCGCGACGGTGAACTCCACCCCACCACCTACCTCCGCACGGCCCGCACCCACCTCCCGCACGAGACCGACCTCGCCCTCGTCCAAGGCGTCCTCACCTTCGCCGACACCCAGATCACCCGCCGCTACACCACCCCCGACGACCGCCCCGCCGCCCATGCCACTCTCACGGACCTCTGCCGCGACCTCATCCGCCGCACCGAGGACGGCACGAACCCCGGACTCCGCCTCACCGCAGTACGCCACCTCATCGACGCCGCCACCCAGCCCGACACCATCCAGGACTGGCTCACCAACGGCAGCGTCCCCGGCGGCCCCGAACTCGACCCCGAACTCCGCTGGCGCATCCTCACCCGCCTCGCCGTCCTCGGCGCCACCGACGAAACCGCCATCGCCACCGAACTCGAGAACGACCCCAGCGCCACCGGACAGGAAGGCGCCGCCCGCTGCCGCGCCGCCCTCCCCACCCCCGAAGCCAAAGCCACCGCCTGGCACAGCCTCTTCAACGACGACACTCTCTCCAACTACCTCTTCACCGCCACCGCCCAGGGCTTCTGGCAACCCGAACAGGCCTACCTCGTCCACACCTACGTCCCCCGCTACTACCCCGAAGCCACCGCACTCGCCGCCCGCCGCGGCCCCGCCATCGCCGAAGCCGCAGGCCGCTACGCCTTCCCCCACTACGCCATCGACACCGACAACCTCCGGCGCGGCGAACAAGCGCTGAACGACCCCACCCTCATCCCCGCCCTCCACCGCAAACTGACCGACCAGATCGACGACCTGCGCCGGGCCCTCGCCGTACGCAACGCCCACTGAGCCACCCCACCGACACCCCCCACAACCCCACACACCGCAGCACCCGTGCCCGGCGCCACCCCCACCTCAGGGGGAGACACCGGGCACACCCATACCACCGGCACCCCCACCAAGCCCCCCACCCCCCACCACCCATCCCCCATTCGAGTTCAGATCACCACGCTCACCGGCCGCGCCACCAGAAACCCGGACAAGCTGGCATGTCCACACGCGCGCACCCGAAGGGCCTCACCACCGTGCCCACCCCACCCCTCGCCGGATCCACCACCGGACCCGACGCCCTCCGCCCCCTCCTCGACACCGTCCTCACCGCACTCCAGGACGGAGCCCACCAACGAAACGGACCCATCCCCGCCGGCGGACCCGACACCACCACCCCCCGCATACACGCCGCCACCCACCCCGTCATCCCCGACCACGGCACCGGCCCCCACCAGGCCCTACGCACCCTCATCACCGCACTCACCCGAGGCTCCGCAGACCCCGCACACCCCCACTGCGCAGCCCACCTCCACACTCCGCCCCTCGCCCTCGCCACCGCGGCCGACCTCGCCGCCTCCGCCCTCAACCCCTCCATGGACTCCTGGGACCAGGCACCCGCTGCGTCAACCCTCGAAGCCGACACCACCACCGCACTCGCCCGCGAGATCTACCCCCACCACCCCCACCCCGACGCCCTCATCACCACCGGCGGCACCGAAGCCAACCAACTCGCCCTCCTCCTCGCCCGCGAACGCCACGGCCCCGTACAAACCATCTGCGCCACCAACGCCCACCACAGCATCAACCGCGCCGCCTGGCTCCTCGGCCTCCCCGAACCGCTCACCATCCCCGCCCCCACCGGCGTCATGGACCTCACCGCACTCGAAGAAACCCTCACCCGACACCACCACCAACGCCTCCTCGTCACCGCCACAGCAGGCACCACCGACACCGGCCAGATCGACCCCCTGGACGACATCGCAGACCTCTGCACCACCCACGGCGCCGAACTCCACATCGACGCCGCCTACGGCGGCCCCCTCCTCTTCAGCCCCACCCACCGCACCAAACTCCACGGCCTCCACCGCGCCCACAGCGTCACCCTCGACCTCCACAAACTCGGCTGGCAGCCCGCACCTGCAGGCATCCTCGCCGTCCCCGACCACCACCACCTCCAAGCCCTCCACCACCAAGCCCCCTACCTCAACGCCCACGACGACACCGAAGCCGGCCTCCCCGACCTCCTCGGCCGCTCCCTGCGCACCACCCGCCGACCCGACGCCCTCAAAATCGCCGTCACCCTCCAAGCCCTCGGCCGCACCGGACTCGCCGACCTCATCGACCGCACCATCAACACCGCCCACCACCTCGCCGACCTCATCACCCACACCCCCACCCTCGACCTCTACGCCCGCCCCACCATCACCACAGTCCTCTTCCGCCCCACCAACACCGACGACCACACCGTCGCCACCATCCGCCGCACCCTCCTCACCAACGGCCGAGCCGTCCTCGGCCGCGCCCACACCCACAACGGCCTCTGGCTCAAAGCCACCCTCCTCAACCCCCACACCACCCCCCACGACCTCCAAACCCTCCTCGACCACGTCACCCACCTCACCCACGACCTCAAGAAAGGCAACACACCCCGATGACCGACCGACCCACCCCCAGCCCCGACCAGCCACACGACCTCGTCGGCATCGGCATCGGCCCCTTCAACCTCTCCCTCGCCGCCCTCGCCCACGGCATCCCCGGCAACCCCCACCCCCTCGCCGCGACCTTCTACGAGCAACGCCCTGCCTTCCACTGGCACCCCGGCCTCCTCATCGACGGCGCCAGCCTCCAAGTCCCCTTCCTCGCCGACCTCGTCACCCTCGCCGACCCCGCAAGCCCCTGGACCTTCCTCAACTACCTACGCAGCCGCGACCGCCTCTTCCCCTTCTACTTCGCCGAGCGCTTCCACATCCAACGAGCCGAATACGACGCCTACTGCCGCTGGGTCACCGACCAACTCCCCGGACTCCACTTCAGCCACCAGGTCGACGCCGTCCGCTGGAACCCCGAACGCCAACTCTTCGAAGTCGACTTCACCCAACTCGACACCCACGGCGAAGCCGAAGCCCTCGGCCGCGCCTACACCCGCCACATCGCCCTCGGCATCGGCACCGAACCCTTCATCCCCGAACCCCTCAAACCCCTCGCCGACGCCGAATCCGTCCCCGTCATCCACTCCGCCGACTACCTCCACCACCGCCAACAACTCCTCGAAGCCGAACACATCACCGTCATCGGCTCCGGCCAGTCAGGCGCCGAAATCTTCCTCGACCTCCTCCGCGCACGCCCCACCGGACACGAAAAGCTCCACTGGCTCGCCCGCACCCACGCCTTCGCCCCCATGGAGTACTCCAAACTCGGCCTCGAACACTTCACCCCCGACTACAGCCGCTACTTCCACGCACTCCCCGAACACGTACGCGACGAACTCGTCCCCCACCAATGGCAACTCCACAAAGGCATCGACGCCGACACCATCGCCGCCATCCACGACGAGCTCTACCGCCGCACCCTCCACGGCGGCTGGCCCGACACCACCCTCACCCCCGGCGTCCACGTACGCACCGCAGGCCGCCTCGCCAACACTCGCGTCGAACTCCACCTCGAACACACCCAACAAGGCACCCGCACCCGCCTCACCACCGACGCAGTCGTCCTCGCCACCGGCTACCGCGAACGCCCCCTCGACCGCATCCTCACCGGCCTCGCCCCCCACATCCGCCGCGACACCGGCGGACGCCCCCGCATCGACGACCACTTCCGCCTCGAACTCGACCCCACCGTCACCGGCAACGTCTACGTACAGAACGCCGAACGCCACACCCACGGCGTCGGCGCCCCCGACCTCGGACTCGCCGCCTGGCGCAGCGCCACCATCCTCAACAACCTCACCGGCACCGACGCCTACCCCCTCCCACAACGCACCGCCTTCACCACCTTCGGCCTCACCCCCCAGCACACCCCCAAAATCCCCCACCAGTACCCCGGCCTCATCCCCCTCGTACAAGGCAACTGACCCATAGCACAAAACAGAAGCGGCCGCCTCCCGGAAAGGAGACGGCCGCTCGACCAAAGAACCCGCTAGAACACCGGCTTACCATCCCGCGTCAGCCGCCAGTCCACCGAAGCGAACTGCGTACCGTCCACCGAACCCTTCGCCTGCACCCACGCAATGATCGTGTTCCGGATCTCCTCCGAATTCGCCCACAACTGCTTCGCACCCGGCACATGCGGGAAATTACCGCCACCGCTCGCCCGATAATTGTTCACCGCCAGCACGAACTGAGCCGCCGGATCGATCGCCCGGCCCTCGAACGACAGATTCACAATCCGCGAACCATTCGGCTTCGCAATGTCGATGTCATACGTCAGACCCGACACCGCGTCATAGTTGTAGTCCGGCGTGTTGCCCGCATTCGTCAACTTCGCCGTATCCACCGGAGCATCAGCCGCCGTCTGCACGTAATACCGCGCCGAAAACTCCAGATAATCCTTGAGCTGCGCACCCGTCAACAACCGCGCCTCAAGCGTGTTCTCGAACGGATACAACCCCGCCGCATCCTTGATCGTCACATCACCGGCGGGAATCTGCGCCGTACGCGAGAAACACGACGCCTGCGACAGCACCGGAAGCGGCGCATACTCGCCACCAGCCAGAGCAGCCTTCACCGTCTCCGCCTGAACCACATTGATCAGATCAATGATCGGCTCGTCCTTCCACGCCGCCTCCGCCGTCGTCATCGACACCGTCGACGTACCGATCACCTGATTGACGTACGCCACAACCTTCTTGTGCTCGTCGGCCAGCAACCCAGTGATCTTCGGGTCCTCGGCCACCGCGTTGGAGTTCAGCACCTGAGAACCGGCACCCTCCACCACCCAGCGGCCCTTCTCCCACACCAGATCGAAGTCGAACAACGTCAACCGCTGCCCCCACTTCAACGGCTCGGAGAGCACCACCTTGTTACCCGTCTCCTTGTTCTCCACGAAGTACTCGGGGATCTCCAGGTGCG
Source organism: Streptomyces sp. NPDC005181 (assembly GCF_040608395.1). Taxonomy (NCBI): domain Bacteria; kingdom Bacillati; phylum Actinomycetota; class Actinomycetes; order Kitasatosporales; family Streptomycetaceae; genus Streptomyces; species Streptomyces sp. NPDC005181. The sequence goes on along the minus strand of NZ_JBEXID010000007.1, from coordinate 17,251 downwards.
CATGACCGACAAGAATCGCATCGATACCCGGCACCTGCTCCGCCACCAGCGCCGCCGCATTCTCCACATACGGAACCTGATCACCGTACGACGACGTCCCGCTGGTCCCCGAATGCGCCGACACGATCACGACATCCGCCCCCATGGACCGAAGCCGCGGCACAAACTTCGCCGCCTGCTCCGCCAACCCCGGAAACACCATCTTGCCGCTGACATTCGCCTTGTCCCAGATCGCGATCCCCGGGTTCGTCAACCCAAGAATCGCCACCTTCACATCCGGACCGTGCGGCGTACGCATCCGCTTGATCACATACGGAGCGAACGCCGGCCTCAACGTCTTCGCATCCAGCGCATTCGCACCCAGCAGCGGAAAATCACACTGCTCCTCGAACTTCCGCAGCACCGGAATGCCGTAGTTGAACTCGTGGTTGCCCAGCGCCGCCGCGTCATACCCGATCGCGTTCATCGCCTGCGCCATCGGATGCACCGGACCACGCTTCGCCGTGATCGGATCGATCTTCGCGTAGTAGTACGACAGCTGCGTGCCCTGGATCGTGTCACCCGCATCGATCATCAGGGTGTTGTGACGGCCCTTCTCCGCACGGACCTGCTCCACCAGCGTCGAGATCTTCGCCAGACCCACATCGTTGTGCGCCTTGTCGTCGAACTCCTTGTCCGTGAAGTAGTCCCAGTTGAAGACATTCCCATGCAGATCGGTCGTACCCATCACCGTGAACGAATACCGCTTCGGCGGACGCCCATGACCACGACCGTGAGCCTCGGCAGGCACAGCCACACCCCCAGCCATCGCCACACCGGCGCCGGCCGCAGCCGATGTGCCCAGGAACGTCCTACGGTTCAGCGGCATCTCGTCTCCCACAGATCAGATCTCGCAGTACACAACGCGCGTAGATAATGACCCACCAGCCGCACCCGGCAACACCCCTCGCAGGTTTGTATCTGATGACCACACGTGTCACACCCCCGATGCGACAGTGGACCCATGACCCACACACCAGCCCCCTACGGCACCCCCGACCACCCACGCGTCGCCGTCCGCGGCGAAGCCCGCCTCGAAGTCGACCCCGAAACCGCCCACATCACCATCACCGTCACCGCCCGGGGCAAAGACCGCCGCACAGCCCTCGACGACCTCACCCGACGCAACGCCAACGTCCTCGAACTCGCACGCACCTACGGACAGGCCGTCGAAAAACTCGAAACCGGCGCCCTCTCCATCACCCCCGAACTCACCGCACGCGGACGCGACGAAAAAATCCGCGCCTACCACGGCCGCGTCCACATCACCGCCGTACTGGGCGACTTCACCGCACTCGGCGAACTCACCACCCGCATCGCCGACCTCGACATGACCCACATCAACGGCCCCCGATGGGCCCTGCGCCCCGACTCGCCCGCCCACAGCGAAGCCCGCCGCCAAGCCGTACGAGAAGCCCTCCAACGCGCCCGCGAATACGCCGACGCCCTCGACACCCACCTCACCGCCCTCCTCGAGCTCGCCGACCTCGGCGCCGAGAACACCGCCCCATTCCCACCCGTGCCCACCGCCCCCGGCAGCTTCCGCGGCCGCGCCGCATACGGCGGAGCAGAACCCGAAACACCCCCCGCCCTCGACCTCGAACCCCAACGACAGACCGTCTACGCCCAGGTGAACGCCCGCTTCACCATGGCACCCCCAAAACTCTGAACAGAATGCTCATCAGAGCGCCCCGGTGCACAATTCAACACTTGTCAATAACCCTTCACCCAAAGGTTGTTGAGTCGACACGCAGACCCAAATTGCTACCCGTAGGTAAGGTCTAGGCTCAAACCATGCGCCGAGCAAAAATCGTCTGCACCCTGGGTCCCGCCACCGATACATACGACCAGATCAAGGCACTCGTCGAAGCGGGAATGGACATCGCCCGCTTCAACCTCAGCCACGGCTCCTACGCCGAACACGAACAGCGCTACCGCCACGTACGCAAAGCCTCCGACGAAACCGGACGCAGCGTCGGCATCCTCGCCGACCTTCAAGGCCCGAAGATCCGCCTCGGCCGCTTCCGCGAAGGCCCCGTACTCCTTGAACGCGGCGACACCTTCACCATCACCGTCGAACCCACCGAAGGCGACCGCAACACCTGCGGCACCACCTACGAAGGCCTCCACACCGACGTCACCACCGGCGAACGCATCCTCGTCGACGACGGCCGCGTCACCCTCGAAGTCACCGGCGTCGACGGCCCCCGCGTCCACACCACCGTCATCGAAGGAGGCATGGTCTCCGACAACAAGGGCCTCAACCTCCCCGGCGTCGCCGTCTCCGTCCCCGCACTCTCCGACAAAGACATCGAAGACCTCCGCTGGGCCCTGCGCACCGGCGCCGACATCATCGCCCTCTCCTTCGTACGCAGCGGACAAGACATCGACGACGTCCACCGCATCATGGACGAAGAAGGCCGCCGCCTCCCCGTCATCGCCAAAGTCGAAAAGCCCCAGGCCGTCGAGAACATCGACGACATCGTCGCCGCATTCGACGGCATCATGGTCGCCCGCGGCGACCTCGGCGTCGAAATGCCCCTCGAACAAGTCCCGATCGTCCAGAAGCGCGCCATCAAACTCGCCAAGCGCAACGCCAAACCGGTCATCGTCGCCACCCAGATGCTCGAGTCGATGATCGACAACTCCCGGCCCACCCGCGCCGAAGCCTCCGACGTCGCCAACGCCGTCATCGACGGCACCGACGCGGTCATGCTCTCCGGCGAGACCAGCGTCGGCAAATACCCCATCGAAACGGTCCGCACGATGTCCCGCATCGTCGAGGCAGCCGAGGAAGACATCCTCGCCAAGGGCCTGCCCCCGCTCACCGACCGCAACAAGCCCCGCACCCAGGGCGGCGCGGTCGCCCGCGCAGCCGCCGAGATGGGCGACTTCCTCGGCGCGAAATTCCTCGTCGCCTTCACCCAGAGCGGCGACACCGTCAAGCGACTCTCGCGCTACCGCTCACCCATCCCACTCCTGGCCTTCACCCCGGACCCGGCCACCCGCTCCCAGTTGAACCTGACGTGGGGCGTCGAGACCTTCCTCGGCCCGCACGTCGACTCCACGGACGCGATGGTCGCCCAGGTCGACGAGGAACTCCTGCGGATCGGCCGCTGCGAAAAGGGCGACGTCGTGGTCATCACCGCCGGCTCCCCGCCCGGCGTCGCGGGATCGACGAACCTGGTGCGCGTGCACCACATCGGCGAGGACGACAACCCCAAGTAGATCGGTCGTCAGTGCTTCGGCCCGACGTGAGCGTCCATGAGCGCGACGGACGCCCGTCGGGCGACGGAGATGTTGTATTTCTTGCCCGCGCGCGTGCAGTGCTTCCACTCGACGCCCAGTTTGTCGAGGGTGTCGGTGTAGAGCTGCCTTATGTCGTCCGAGACGTTGGTGAACCAGTACCTCGGGTACTCGTAGCGCTTCCGCTCGCCACCGACGATGCGGGTTGTCCAGTTGGTGATCCGGCAGCCGTCGGAGTGGATGAGCCCCCGGATGAATGCCCGGGGATTCGCATCGACGATCATCTGCTGCCAGGGCTCCAGCGCGATCTCGCGTTCGTGCTTCTTCCCACGCCCGTGCTGGGGGAACAGGCAGAGAAGGTGCTTCGAGTAGACCTTGATGTTGTGGCATCCCGTTTTACGGACCCGGCAGGTGGCGTTGTCCGGAACACCTTGCGCATCGCCGCCTCGGCCTCGTCCTGAATGCCCGGCCACGAGTCGTCGAGAGTGATCATGAGGTTGGGCACTCGATGCTGCGAATACTGGTTTACATGGCCGTCACCCAGGTAGAGGCCCAGAAGATACGCATAAGCGGTTGCATCGAGATCGACGCCGTCACACCGATGGCACTTCGGGTTGTGTGACCCCGGGCACTCGCCCCGCTTGGAGCGATCAACATGGAGCCAGTAGGAGACGGTGCCGCGAGGCACATTCAGCTGACGTGCGACGTCCGCGCCTTTTGCGCCGGACCGGAGGAGGCTGAGCGCCTTCTGGCGCACTGCTATGCCGTGGAAGTTCACATGACCACCCTGTGTTACGACGTGTGGTCGTGAGTAGCAAAAAGCGGATGTTCACGAGAACGTGAACATCCGCTTTGCGTGACGGTGCCGGGTATGGGATTCGAACCCACATGTCCTTTCGGACAGAGGTGTTTGAGACCTCCGCGTCAGCCAGTTGCGCCAACCCGGCTTGCCAACCGGTCAGAAGTGTACCTGGTGACAGAAGCACGCAGCAGGTAGGTAGGCTGCCTCGCAGCAGCACCTGCCCTGAACGAGGAGCCCCGTGACCACGCCCGAGTCGCCCCAGCCCGTCGCCGACGACGACAAGTCGCACGTCCCGCCGCTGACGACCCGCGTCGTCATCGCCGAGGACGAGGCTCTCATCCGCCTCGACCTCAAAGAGATGCTGGAAGAAGAGGGCTACGCGGTCGTCGGCGAGGCCGGAGACGGCGAGAGGGCGGTCGAGCTCGCCCGGGAGCACCGGCCCGACCTCGTGATCCTCGATGTGAAGATGCCGATCCTCGACGGTATCTCCGCCGCAGAGCGCATCGCCGAGGAGTCCATCGCGCCCGTTCTGATGCTCACGGCGTTCTCGCAGCGCGACCTCGTGGAGCGGGCCCGGGATGCCGGGGCGATGGCGTATCTCGTGAAGCCGTTCAGCAAGAGCGACGTGGTGCCGGCCATCGAGATGGCCGTGTCGCGGTTCGCGGAGCTGAAGGCGCTGGAGTCCGAGGTCGCGGATCTTGCGCAGCGGTTGGAGACGCGGAAGCTGGTGGATCGGGCGAAGAGCATTCTGCAGACGGATTACGGGCTGTCGGAGCCGGCGGCGTTCCGGTGGATTCAGAAGACGTCGATGGATCGTCGGCTGTCGATGCAGCAGCTTGCAGAGGCGTTGATCGAGGATGCCGAGGAGAAGAAGCGGGCGGTGAAGGACGGCGCGTAGTCGCGTAGGTACGTACGGAAGAGGCCCGCACCCCGGTCGATCGGGGTGCGGGCCTCATCCGTATGGAGTGGTGCGGGTCAGTCCTCGCCGAGGTACGCCTTGCGGACGGACTCGTCGTGGAGGAGGTCCGCGCCGGTGCCGGAGAGGACGATGTTGCCGACCTCCATGACGTGGCCCTGGTCCGCGAGGGAGAGGGCCGCCTGGGCGTTCTGCTCGACGAGCAGGATCGTGGTGCCCGCCGCCTTGAGTTCGACGATGGTCTCCATGATCTTCTGCATCATGATCGGCGAGAGACCCATGGAGGGCTCGTCGAGCATGAGCAGCTTGGGCTGGGACATGAGTGCGCGTCCCATGGCGAGCATCTGCTGCTCGCCGCCGGAGAGGGTGCCTGCGGCCTGCTTCCTGCGCTCCCCGAGGATGGGGAAGAGGTCGTAGGCGCGCTGGATGTCCTTTTCGATTCCTTCCTTGTCGGAGCGCAGGAATGCTCCGAGTTGGAGGTTCTCGGTGATCGTCAGCCGGGGGAAGATGTGGCGTCCCTCGGGGGAGTGGGCGAGGCCCAGGGAGACGATCTTGTGGGCGGGGATGTTGGTGAGTGGTTTGCCCTCGAAGAGGATCTGGCCGCCGATGGGCTTGAGGAGGCCGGAGAGGGTGCGCAGGGTGGTGGTCTTGCCGGCGCCGTTGGTGCCGATGAGGGTGACGACCTGGCCGGCTTCGACGGTGAAGGAGATGCCTTTGACGGCTTCGATCTTGCCGTAGGCGACCTTGAGGTCTTCGACCTCGAGCAGTGCGGTCACTGGGCGTTTCCTTCCGTGCTGGTGTTGCTCTGTGCTCCGGAGGCTTCGGCGGCCTCGACTTCGGCGACTTCTTCGGCGCCGGGGGCGCCTTCGAAGGGGGTGCCGAGGTAGGCGGCGATGACGCGGTCGTCGCCCTGGACGACTTCCGAGGTTCCCTCGACGAGCTTTTCGCCTTGGACGAGGCAGGCGACGCGGTCGCACAGGTTGAAGATGAAGCGCATGTCGTGCTCGATGACGAGGACGGCGATGCCCTTGTCCCGGATGGCGAAGACGAGTTCTTCGGTGGTCCGGGTTTCTTGGGGGTTCATGCCGGCGGTGGGCTCGTCGAGGAGGAGGAGTCCGGGGTCGCTGGCGAGGGCGCGGGCGATCTCCAGCTTGCGCTGGTCTCCGTAGGGGAGGTTGCGCGCGAGGTGGTCGGCCTTGTCCTGGAGGCCGATGAACTCGAGGAGTTCCATGGCGCGTGCGTGGGATGCGGCTTCGGCTTTTTTGAAGCCGGGACCGCGCAGGAGGGCCGACCAGAGGCCTTCCTTGGTGCGGGTGTGGCGGCCGACGAGGACGTTTTCCAGGACGGTCATGTTGGCGAAGAGCCGGATGTTCTGGAAGGTGCGTGCCACGCCGGCTTTGGTGACCAGGTGTGGTTTGGGCGGGAGTACGGAGCCCTTGTAGCTGACGGTGCCCTCGGTGGGGACGTACAGCCCGGTGAGGCAGTTGAAGAAAGTGGTCTTGCCGGCGCCGTTGGGGCCGATGAGGCCGACGATTTCGCCTGCGTTGACGGTGAGGTCGACGTTGCGTACGGCGGTGAGTCCGCCGAATCGCATGGTGACTCCGGTGGCCTCAAGGACGGGGGTGCCGGGCTTGGGGGCGCCTTCGGTGATGGTGTCGGTGGTCATTTCGGCTGTCACGCCCCCGCCTTGGCGATGCCGGCGCCGGATTCTTCGGACTGCCGTGGTTCTGGTACGTCGATGGGGTCGTTCTCGTGGTATTCGAGTTGCTGTCGCTTGTTGGCGACGACTCCTTCGGGGCGGAAGCGCATCAGGAGGATGAGCGCGAGGCCGAAGAAGAGCAGCTGGTAGTCGTTGAGGAACTGCAGCTTGGTCGGGATGACGTACAGCAGTGTGGCGCCGAGCAGGGGTCCGGTGATGGTTCCCATGCCGCCGAGGATGACGGCGGCGAGGAGGAACGCGGAGCTGGGCGGTACGGGTCCGGCGAAGACGTACATTTCGGGGACGACGGTGTGCTGTACGTGGGCTTGTACGGTGCCGGCGAGGCCGGCGAGGGTGGCGCCGAGTGCGAAGGCGATGAGTTTGACGCGGAAGCCGTTGATGCCCATGGCGGTGGCGGCTGTTTCGTCTTCGCGGATGGCGACCCAGGCGCGGCCGATGCGGGAGTTGCCTGCGCGGGCGAAGATCGTGATGACGAGTGCCGTGCAGAGCAGCATCAGCCAGAAGTAGTTGGCGTAGGAGCCGAGGGTGAAGCCGCCGATGGTGTGTTCTGCGCCGAAGTCGTATCCGTAGAACTTGAGGTCGGGGATGTTGGGGACGCCGTTGGGGCCGTTGGTGACGCTGGGGCCGGAGGTGCCGTCGAGGTTGCCCATGGTGATTCGGAAGATTTCTCCGAAGCCGAGGGTGACGATGGCGAGGTAGTCGCCGCGCAGTCGCAGGGTGGGGGCGCCGATGAGGACGCCGAAGATCAGCGACGCGGCGGCGCCGGTGAGGGCGGCGGCCCAGAACGGGAAGGTGACGCCGAAGGTTGAGGCGGTCGATCCGGAGACGAGGGCGGCGGTGTAGGCGCCTACGCCGAGGAAGGCGACGTATCCGAGGTCGAGCAGTCCGGCGAGGCCGACGACGACGTTGAGGCCGAGGGCGACGGTCGCGAAGATCAGGATGCTGACGGCGAGGAGGGTGAACTCGTCGGTGTTCTGGGTGAACGGGAAGGCCGCGGCTGCCGCGAAGGCGGCGATGACGGTGACCTTGCGGTGTTCGGTGGTGAGTGCCTTGAGGCGGGCGCTCAGTCCGGAGCGGGAGAGCGTGGCGACGCCGAAGGTGGCGAGGATCAGGAAGCCGACGAACAGTTCGCTTTCGGCCTGGAGTCCGTAGGAGGCGACGAACAGGCCGATGGCGAATGCGGCGGCGATGACGAGGATTTGGGCCCAGGAGGGGAGTGCCTTGGGCCGGGCGAGCTTGGTGCCGCCGATGCCGAAGACCGCGGCGAGTGCTTTCTTGAGGCCGCTGCTGGCGGGGTCGGTGTCGCGGTGGAGCGGCAGTCCGAGTGCGGCGAGCAGGGTGATGAGGGAGGCTGCCGCGGCGACGAATCCGCCGGGTTCCAGGTTGGCGATGCCGCCGAGTTCCTGGGCGATGGCGATGACGGTGTACCAGGTGGTGCCGAAGGTGCCGAGTGTGATGAGCAGCAGGGCGTTGTTGCTGCCTGCGGGGTTGAGCCAGCCGAGGCCGCGTACGCCGTGGCCTGCGAGGGCGAACAGCAGGGTGAGTGCGGCGCCGACGAGGGTGAGGACCTGGAGGCCGCCGGGGTAGCCGGTGACGGTGAGGTTGCCGGGGAATTCGTCGGTCCAGGTCCAGGCGAGGAAGGTGCTCGCGAGGGTGGCGATGGCTCCGACGGTGGTGGCGAGTCGTGCGCCGGCCTCGGGGAGCGGGATGACGGGGGTGGTCTCGTGAGTGTTTGTCATGGGTATCACGCCCTGTCCGCGACACGTTCGCCGAGCAGGCCTTGTGGCCTGACCAGGAGGACGACGATGAGCAGGGCGAATGCCCAGACGTTGGCCCAGGCTCCGCCGCCGAGCTTGTCCATCCCGGGGATGTCCTGGATGTACTGGATGGAGAGGGCTTCGGCGAGGCCGAGTACGACGCCGCCGAGCATGGCGCCGTAGATGTTGCCGATGCCGCCGAGGACGGCTGCGGTGAAGGCCTTGAGGCCGGCGATGAAGCCCATCTCGTAGTTGATCTGGCCGTACTTGAGGCCGGAGGAGACCGCTGCGACCGCGGCGAAGGCGGCGCCGATGGCGAAGGCCATCACGATGATGCGGTTGGTGTTGATGCCCATGAGCTGGGCGGTGTCGGGGTCCTGTGCGGTGGCCTGCATGGCGCGGCCGGAGCGGCTCTTGGCGACGAAGACGCCGAGGGCCAGCATGCACAGGGGTGCGGCGACGAGGAGGAAGAGGTCTGCGCGCTGGATCTGCAGGTTGTCGGTGATCTTGAAGGCGTCGCCGGTGAATTCGGGGAAGCTGCGGGCCTTCTTGGCGTCGGGGTAGAAGCCCCAGACGATCTGCTGCAGTGCGATGGAGAGACCGATTGCGGTGATCAGCGGGGCCAGGCGGGGCGCGGTGCGCAGTGGCCGATAGGCGAATCTTTCGGCGGCGGTGGCGATGGCCACCGAGGCTATGACGCCGCCGATGAGCATGAGCGGGATGGCCATCCACAGGGCTGTTCCGCTGGGAAGCCAGAGGTAGATGGTGAGGGCGCCGAAGCCCCCGATCATGAAGATCTCGCCGTGGGCGAAGTTGATGAGCTGGACGATCCCGTACACCATGGTGTAGCCGATGGCGATAAGGCCATAGAGGGCACCGAGGGTCAGGCCGTTGGCCAGCGTTTGCGGCAGTTCGTGCACCGCAGGCCTCCGATAAGCGTGTCGGATATGACACCGCGCGAGGGCGCTGTTTGCGCCCTCGCGCGGTCTGGTTCAAGTAGTGCGGGTCGTGCCGGGTGTTGCGGTGGTCAGTCCTTGAAGGTCTCGCTCTTCACGGACACCCACTCGCCGCCCTTGACCTCGTACACGGTGAGCTGCTTGTTGGTGGTGTCGCCGTACTGGTCGAAGGCGACCGTGCCGGTCACGCCGTCGAAGGAGACCTTGGCCATGGCCGCGGTGATCTTGGCGCGGGCGTCGTCGGGCAGCTTGCCGTCGTTGTCGGCGACGACGGACTTGACCGCCTGGATGATGGACCAGGCGGCGTCGTAGGAGTAGCCGCCGTAGGCCGCGTAGGGGTCCTTGTAGCCGGCTGCGGAGTAGTCGGCGATGAACTTCTTGGCGGTGTCGAGCTGCTCGACCGGGTAGCCGACCGAGGTGGCGAGGTCACCGTCGTTGGCGACGCCGGACGCCGAGATGAAGGCGGGGTCGAAGATGCCGTCGCCACCCATGGCGGGGATCTTTGCTCCGGCCTTCTTGACCTGGTCGGAGAGGAGGCCGCCCTCGGGGTACTGGCCGCCGAAGTAGACGGAGTCGGCGCCGGAGTTCTTGATCTTGTCGGCGGTGCTGGAGAAGTCGGTCTCCTTCACCGTGATGTGGTCGGTGCCGACGACCTTGCCGCCCAGGCGCTCGAACTCCTTGGAGAAGATGGCCGCGAGGCCGGCGCCGTAGGTCTGCTTGTCGTCGACGACGTAGACCTTCCGCTTCTTCGCGTCGTTGTAGTAGTACTGCGCGGCGAAGCGGCCCTGGATGACGTCCGTGGTGGCCGTACGGAAGTAGGTGTCGAAGGGGCGCTTGAGGTCGCCGGTGGCCCAGTTGTCGCCCTGGCTGAGCGCCGGGTTGGTGTTGGCCGGCGAGACCTGGGTGAGGTGGGCCTTGGCGAAGTCGCTCTGCATCGACTGCGATACACCGGAGTTCAGCGGGCCGACGACGCCGAGGACGTCCTTGTTGGCGACGAGCGTCACGGCGTTCTGGTGGCCGGTGGCCGGTACGGCCTGGTCGTCCAGCTCCTGGATCTTGAAGGTGACGCCGGGGACTTCTTTGTTCTTGTTCGCCGTCTTGGCGGCGAGGTCCACGGAGTTCTTGATGCCCTGGCCGAGGGCGGAGAGCGAGCCCGTGAGCGGGGCGTCCACGCCGATGATCACGGTGGTGTTCTTGTCGCTGCTCTTGTTGTCGTCGCGCGAACCGCAGGCGGTCAAGGTAAGAGCACCGGTGGTCATCACAGCGGTGAGAATGAGCAAGGAACGGTGTCGCACGGTGAATCCTTTCCCAGGCGCGGCCCCCTCTGCTGAGGTGCCGTTGCACTCGCCGGGCCGTGCTGGTGCGTGGAAGCGCCGCGATCTCAGTCGCGCCCGGCGGAGCGGTGACTGGCCGTGACTCTAGGCGCAGGTGGCGGGGTCGGGGATGGGTCGGCGGAGGATGTGACTGTCTTGTTATGACGTTGAGGAAGGCTTGAGGTGGCTGTGGTGACATGTACGGCTATTTACTGGACGGTGAAGTGACCGCATGCTGAGAACGCGCAGCTCTGCTAAGGCGCTTGAAGCGATCTTGGTGCTGTCGCGTCGCGGGGGGCGGTGAGGGCGCGACGAAGTGCCCGGCGGCCGCGGGGCCGGGTCCTGTGTGCCGCCCGGCGGTGCCCGGGTATTGCGCGCTTGTTACGCAGTGTTACGCCGGAGGGTGGTGCGGTCCACGCCCCGTGGTGTCCATGGGGTGCGTGCGGCTGTTGAGTGGGTCATACAACGGGTCGCGCGGTCAAGAGCGTTGGGGGTGGAAGTCGCTCAACGCTCGTTCCTGTGCGGGTGGTTATGGGTGGATACGGCTCTGCCCGGCCGGGTTTGCGGTCCGGGCCGGGCAGAGGTGTGGCGGGGTGCCGGTGCGTCAGGCGGCGGCGGGCTTGGGGGCGTCGCGGAGCATGCAGGTGAGGCGGGCGGTGCAGACGCGCTTGTCCTGTTCGTCGGTGATGACGATCTCGTACGTGGCGGTGGAGCGGCCACGGTGTACGGGGGTCGCGACGCCGGTGACGAGTCCGCTCCGTGCCCCTCGGTGATGGGTGCAGTTCAGGTCGACGCCGACGGCGAGCTTGGTGGCGCCGCCGTGGAGCATGCTGCCGACGGAGCCGAGGGTTTCGGCGAGGACGGCGGAGGCGCCGCCGTGCAGGAGTCCGTAGGGCTGGGTGTTGCCTTCGACGGGCATGGTGCCGACGACGCGGTCCGCGGAGGCTTCGACGATCTGGACGCCCATGCGTTCGCCGAGGTGGCCGGCGGAGAAGAGGGCGGGCAGGTCGACGCCGAGTGCGGCGTACTCGTCGATGATCTCCTGGGGGAACTTGGGTGCGGTGTGCTCGCCCATGGGGTCCGGCTCCGATCGTCTGCGGTGGTTCATCGTTCTATTGCTGTGTGCATCGTTCTTATCAGACGACTGAGCGAACGCTTAGTGGGTTGGGTGTGCGGATTCTCTCCTGGATGCCCTGCTCCCGGATGCCCTGCTCGCGGACGCCGGCGCCCGGATGTTCCGCTCCCGGACGTCTACCCCTTGATGTTCTCGAAGCGGATGACGACGGACTTGCTCGCGGGGGTGTTGCTGGTGTCGGCGGTGGAGTCGAGGGGGACCAGGACATTGGTCTCGGGATAGTAGGCGGCGGCGCAGCCGCGGGCGGTGGGGTAGTGGACGATGCGGAAGCCGGGTGCGCGGCGTTCGGTGCCGTCCTTCCATTCGCTGACGAGGTCGGTGTACGCGCCGTCGGCGAGGCCGAGGGTGCGGGCGTCGTCGGGGTTGATCATGACGACGCGGCGGCCGCCCTTGATGCCGCGGTAGCGGTCGTCGAGGCCGTAGATCGTGGTGTTGTACTGGTCGTGGGAGCGCAGGGTCTGCAGCAGCAGCCGGCCCTCGGGGAGTTCGGGGTATTCGACGGGGGCCGCGGTGAAGTTGGCCTTGCCGGTGGCGGTGGGGAAGCGGCGGGAGTCGCGCGGTGGGTGCGGGAGGGTGAATCCGCCGGGGTGGGCGACGCGGGCGTTGAAGTTCTCGAAGCCGGGGACGACGCGGGAGATGCGGTCGCGGATCGTGGCGTAGTCCTTCTCGAACTCTTCCCAGTTGGTGGTGGATTCGGGGCCGAGGACGGCGCGGGCGAGACGGGCGACGATGGCGGGCTCGGAGAGCAGGTGGGGGCTTGCGGGGGTGAGGTTGCCGCGTGAGGCGTGGACCATGCTCATGGAGTCCTCTACGGTCACGAACTGCTTGCCGCTCGCCTGGATGTCCTTGTCGGTGCGGCCGAGGGTGGGCAGGATCAGGGCGCGGCGGCCGGTGACGGCGTGCGAGCGGTTGAGCTTCGTGGAGACGTGGACGGTGAGGCGGGCGCGGTGCATGGCGGCTTCGGTGACGTGGGTGTCGGGGGTGGCTGCGACGAAATTGCCGCCCATCGCGAAGAAGACCTTTGCGTCGCCGTCGCGCAGGGCCTGGATGGACCGGACGACGTCGTAGCCGTGGTGGCGCGGTGAGGTGATGCCGAATTCCTTGTCGAGGGCGTCGAGGAATGCGGACGAGGGGCGTTCGAAGATGCCCATGGTGCGGTCGCCCTGGACGTTGGAGTGGCCGCGGACGGGGCAGACCCCGGCGCCGGGGCGGCCGATGTTGCCGCGCAGCAGAAGGAAGTTGACGACTTCGCGGATGGTGACCACGGAGTGTTTGTGCTGGGTGAGGCCCATGGCCCAGCACACGATGGTGCGCTTCGAGGCGAGGATCATGGTGAGGGCCTGCTCGATGGTGGCGCGGTCGAGGCCGGTGGCGGTGAGGGTCTCGTCCCAGTCGGCGGCGCGGGCGGCGGCCGCGAACTCTTCGTAGCCGTGGGTGTGTTCGGCCACGAATGTGTCGTCGACGGCGCCTTCGGTCTCCAGGATCATCTTGTTGAGGAGCCGGAAGAGAGCCTGGTCGCCGCCGATGCGGATCTGCAGGAACAGGTCGTTGAGTGCGGTGCCCTTGATCATGCCGTGGGGTGTCTGGGGGTTCTTGAACCGTTCCAGTCCGGCTTCGGGCAGCGGGTTCACCGAGATGATCCTGGCGCCTGCGGCCTTGGCCTTCTCCAGGGCGGAGAGCATCCGGGGGTGGTTGGTGCCGGGGTTCTGCCCGGCGACGATGATCAGGTCGGCATGGTGGAGGTCTTCGAGGGAGACGCTGCCCTTGCCGACGCCGATGGTTTCCGTGAGTGCGGAGCCGGAGGACTCGTGGCACATGTTGGAGCAGTCCGGCAGGTTGTTGGTGCCGAATTCGCGGGCGAACAGCTGCAGCAGGAACGCGGCCTCGTTGCTGGTGCGGCCGGAGGTGTAGAAGAGCGCCTCGTCGGGGGAGTCGAGGGCGCGCAGCTCCTCGGCGATGATGTCGAAGGCGCGTTCCCAGGTCACCGCTTCGTACCGGTCGGCGCCTTCGGGCAGGTACATCGGCTGGGTGATGCGGCCCTGCTGGCCGAGCCAGTACCCGCTGCGGCCTGCGAGGTCGGCGACGGGGTGTGCGGCGAAGAAGTCCGGGGTGACACGGCGCAGGGTCGCTTCTTCGGCGACGGCCTTGGCGCCGTTCTCGCAGAATTCGGCGGTGTGCCGTTTGTCGCCTTCGGGCCAGGCGCAGCCGGGGCAGTCGAAGCCGTCCTTCTGGTTGACCTTGAGGAGGGTCTGGGCGGTGCGGCGGATGCCCATCTGCTGCTGGGCGATGCGCAGGCTGTGGGCGACGGCGGGAATTCCGGCGGCGGCATGCTGGGCCGGTTCGACGTTCGGTGCGTCCTGAACCGGGTCACCGGTGGGCGGCTTGGTGGCCATTGCGCTCCCCTTTGAGCCAGCTGCGAACCTGCGCGGTGTCGCTGCATGCGTTCCTGTGGTTGTTCCTGTCTTCGATCGTGTCACGCGGCGCGGGGCGTGTGACGGGCGAGTGGTGTGCGGTCCGGATTGTCAGTGGTCCGTGGCAGGATCGGGGGCGTGGCTGAGACGGCATCGAAGAAGACGGCAGACAACCGACCGCGCCTGCTCCTGATGGACGGGCACTCCCTGGCGTACCGGGCGTTCTTTGCGCTCCCTGCGGAGAATTTCACGACGGGGGCGGGACAGCCGACGAATGCGGTGTACGGCTTCGCGTCGATGCTGGCGAACACGTTGCGTGATGAGGCGCCCACGCATTTCGCGGTGGCGTTCGACGTTTCGCGCAAGACGTGGCGGTCGCAGGAGTTCCCTGAGTACAAGGCGAATCGTTCGAAGACTCCGGACGAGTTCAAGGGGCAGGTCGAGCTGATCGGCGAGCTGCTGGATGCGATGCATGCCGATCGTTTCGCGGTCGATGGTTTCGAGGCGGACGATGTGATCGCCACGCTGGCGACGCAGGCGGAGGCGGCCGGGTTCGAGGTGCTGATCGTCACCGGTGACCGGGATTCGTTCCAGCTGATCACGGACAACGTCACGGTGCTGTACCCGACGAAGGGTGTCTCGGAGCTGACGCGGTTCACGCCGGAGAAGGTCGAGGAGAAGTACGGGCTGACCCCGCAGCAGTACCCGGACTTCGCGGCGCTGCGCGGGGACCCGTCGGACAATCTGCCGGGCATTCCGGGCGTCGGGGAGAAGACGGCGGCGAAGTGGATCAACCAGTTCGGGTCGTTCGACGACCTCGTCGCGCGTGCGGACGAGGTCAAGGGGAAGGCCGGGCAGAATTTTCGGGACCACCTGGAGTCCGTGAAGCTGAACCGGCGGCTGACCGAGATGGTCCGTGACGTGGAGCTGTCGAAGACTGCGCAGGACCTGGAGCGCGCGCCGTACGACCGCTCGGCGGTCACGGGTGTGCTGGATGTGCTGGAGATCCGTAACCCGAGCCTGCGCGAGCGGCTGCTCGCCGTGGACCCGGGGGCTGCGGAGGACGAGGCTCCGGCGCCTGCTGCGGGCATCGAGCTGGACGGTGCTGTGCTGGCTGCGGGCGAGCTCGCACCGTGGCTGGCCGAGCACGGCGGGCAGCCGCTGGGTGTTGCCACGGTCGACGCGTGGGCGCTGGGCGTCGGCAGTGTTGCGGAGATCGCGCTGGCCGCGGCCGACGGGGCGGCGGCGTGGTTCGACCCGGCGCGGCTCGACGAGGCGGACGAGCGGGCGTTCGCGGCGTGGATCGCGGACGCCGGGCAGCCGAAGGTCATGCACAACGCGAAGAGTGCGATGCGGGTGTTCCCCGAGCACGGCTGGCAGGTCGAGGGCGTCACGATGGACACGGCGCTGGCTGCCTATCTGGTCAAGCCCGGCCGCCGTTCGTTCGCGCTGGACGCGCTGTCGGTGGAGTACCTGGGCCGGGAGCTGGCCCCCGCGGCGGCGGACGGGCAGCTGGCGTTCGGCGCGGACGACCAGGCGGAGGCCGATGCGCTGATGGCGCAGGCCCGTGCGGTCCTGGACCTCGGGGAGGCGTTCACCGCCCGGCTGAAGGAGGTCGGTGCGGCCGAGCTGCTCCACGACATGGAGCTGCCGACGTCTGTGCTGCTGGCCCGCCTGGAGCGGCACGGCATCGCGGCCGACCGGGAGCATCTCGAATCGTTGGAACAGCAGTTCGCCGGCGCCGTGCAGCAGGCGGTGAAGGAGGCGCACGGGGCGGTGGGCCGCGAGTTCAACCTGGGCTCGCCCAAGCAGCTGCAGGAGGTCCTCTTCGGTGAGCTGGGCCTGCCCAGGACGAAGAAGACGAAGACCGGTTACACGACGGACGCGGACGCGCTGGCGTGGCTGGCCGCGCAGACGGAGCACGAGCTGCCGGTCATCATGCTGCGCCACCGCGAGCAGGCGAAGCTGCGGGTCACGGTCGAGGGCCTGGTCAAGACGATCGCGGCGGACGGCCGTATCCACACCACGTTCAACCAGACGGTGGCGGCGACCGGCCGGCTCTCGTCGACCGATCCCAATCTGCAGAACATTCCGGTCCGCACCGACGAGGGCCGGGCGATCCGGCGCGGCTTCGTCGTCGGCGACGGGTTCGAGACGCTGATGACGGCCGACTACAGCCAGATCGAACTGCGGGTGATGGCCCACCTGTCGGAGGACGCGGGCCTGATCGAGGCATTCACGTCCGGCGAGGATCTGCACACCACGGTCGCGTCGCAGGTCTTCGGCGTCGACAAGTCCGCCGTCGACCCGGAGATGCGCCGCAAGATCAAGGCCATGAGTTACGGACTGGCGTACGGCCTCTCCGCGTTCGGTCTCTCGCAGCAGCTGAACATCGAGGCGGGCGAGGCACGCGGCCTGATGGACACGTACTTCGAGCGGTTCGGCGGCGTCCGTGACTATCTGCACCGGGTAGTGGAGGAGGCCCGGGCCACCGGCTACACGGAGACGGTCTTCGGCCGCCGCCGCTATCTCCCGGATCTGAACAGCGACAACCGGCAGCGACGCGAGACGGCCGAGCGGATGGCGCTCAACGCACCGATCCAGGGCACGGCGGCGGACATCGTCAAGGTCGCCATGCTCCACGTCGACCGGGCGCTGACCGAGGCGAAGCTGAAGTCGCGGATGCTGCTCCAGGTCCACGACGAAATCGTGCTGGAGATCGCCAAGGGCGAGCGCAAGCAGGTCGAGGAGATCCTGCGCCACGAGATGTCGACGGCGGTGCAGTTGCGTGCCCCGCTCGATGTCTCGGTCGGTGTCGGCGCGGACTGGGAGTCCGCGGCGCACTGACACGGCAGTGACGCGGCGCCCGCACGGGCGGAGGGGTGTCCGGCCCGATCGGCCGGCGACCACAAGTATTGTTTTTTTGTGTTTTTTTTTGTGTTTGGGTGGGGCGATG